>USPO01000039.1 GCA_900556575.1 uncultured Eubacteriales bacterium | reverse complement strand
TAAAGAACAGTTTTCTTTCCGCTGATGAGTCCCTCACCCTCTAATATTGTGCAGGTTCTGCCGAGCCGCTTGTATATCATATCTGCAATTTCTTCTGATTCGTTCGTTATAATCATTGCTGCTTTTGCCTGTTCCATTCCTTCCTCAACCATGTCTATAACCTTAAAGCTGATAAAGTATGTAAGCAGGCTGTACATAGCTCTGTCCCAGCCGAATAGTATTCCCGCCGCCGCATAAACCAATATGTTTATACAAAATATTATTTGTCCTACGGAAAAATTCATTTTCTTGCTCAAAAGCATCGCTACAACCTCTGTACCGTCCAGACAGCCTCCGTATCTAAGTACCGTACCTATTCCCACTCCTAACAGCACACCACCGAATACTACCGCCAAAAGCTCCGTTTCCGTTACTCCCGGCATATCTTTAAATACGGAAAGCATTACGGAAAAGAGAAGCATTCCGTATGTTCCCTTTACAAGAAATTCTTTTCCAAGCTGTTTAAATCCGAGTATCAAAAACGGAATATTTAATACTATGATAATAATACTCATCTGAATATGAGAAAGCTGATTTATTATTATACTTATACCCGTTATTCCTCCGTCAAGTATTGTTGACGGAATCAGAAATTCTTCGAGTGAAAACGCAGCAAGAATTGCTCCGAGCGTTATCATTATATATGGTACTACTTTTTCTCTGAATATGTTTTTAGCCATTCACTGCCTCCCTTAACACTTTTGCTATATCATCATTTATAACAAGATTTGCACTTAAATCCATATCTGTCTTTGACTTATTTATAAGCACAAGTTTATCACCCATGTACTCTCTGACATATCCGGCTGCCGGATATACCTTTAAAGATGTTCCGCCTATGATAAGTACATCTGCATTTTGAACAAATGACCTTGACATCTCAACAGTATAGCCGTCAAGTCCTTCCTCATAAAGCACAACATCCGGACGGATAATTCCTCCGCATTCACAATGCGGAACACCTTTCGACTCGATAACATAATCAAGGGGATATGATTTTCCGCAATCTATACAATAATTATAATGAATTGTTCCGTGCAGTTCAAAAACCCTTTTGCTGCCTGCCATCTGATGCAGTCCGTCTATATTCTGTGTAATTACCGCCTTAAGTTTTCCTCTCCTTTCAAGCTCTGCTAAGGCATAATGTGCCGCATTAGGCTTTGCATTAGGATAAATCATCTTTTCTTTATAAAAAGAATAAAACTCCTCAGGACAGTTTTTAAAAAAGCTGTGTGATACTATATCTTCCGGATTTAATACAGAATGATATTTTTGCGAATATATACCATTGGCACTTCTGAAATCCGGAATACCGCTGGGAACTGATACTCCGGCTCCCCCGAAAAATACAATATTATCACTGTCATTAATTATTTTTCGCAGTTCTTCTATTTTATTCACGATTAACGCTCCCTTCAATAATATAAAATCAAGCATAAAATCAAAATATAAAATGGGTAAAAAGGATATCCATCCCCATTCTAATTCATAATATTAGTATAACATATTTTATAAAGGAATGCAAATTAAATTTCAGATAAAAATTCGGATAAAATTAAATCAAAAAAGGAGATACCGCATGGTACCTCCCTTTATATATCTAAATGATTTACGAATTAGTCAACAAGTGCTAATAAAGCCATCTCTGCAGCATCGCCGCGTCTCGGTCCTAACTTTGCAATTGTTGTGTATCCGCCGTTTCTATCAGCATACTTCGGAGCGATTTCTGCAAATAACTTTGTTACTACATCTTCTTCGTTGATGAATGCTAAAGCCTGACGACGTGAAGCAAGAGTATTCTTCTTGCCAAGTGTAATCATCTTTTCAGCAAGAGCCTGAGTTTCCTTTGCTCTTGTAACTGTTGTCTGAATCTTGCCTGTCTTGAGAAAATTTGTTACTAAGCCTCTAAGAAGAGCTTTTCTCTGGTCAGTAGGAAGATTTAACTTTCTTGTTCCTGGCATTACGCTAACCTCCTAATTATTCTTCTTCTTTTTTAAGGTAAAGACCTAAACCGTTTAATTTAAATATTACTTCTTCAAGCGACTTCTTACCGAGGTTTCTTACCTTCATCATATCCTCTTCGGACTTATTTGTAAGATCCTCAACGGTATTAATACCGGCACGCTTTAAGCAGTTGTATGAACGTACTGAAAGGTCAAGCTCCTCAATAGTCATCTCAAGAACCTTTTCCTTCTTGTTCTCTGTCGGCTCTACAATGATTTCAGTGTTCTTTGCATCATCTGAAAGGTCAACGAAGAGTCTTAAAAGATCGTTCATAATCTTTGCAGCCAATGAAACAGCCTCATTCGGCTTGATTGCTGCATTTGTCCACACTTCAACTGTGAGCTTCTCACGATCTGTCGCTGAACCCACACGAGTGTTGTCAACTGTATAATTCACCTTTGTTACAGGTGTATAAATCGAATCAACCGGGATAACTCCGATAACCGGCTGCATATTCAGCTTATTCTTTTCAGCGCTGACATAGCCTCTGCCGTTTGAAAGTGTGATCTCAATATAGAGATTTGCATCACTGTTAAGTGTTGCAATGTGAAGATCCGGATTTAAAATCTCAACATCACTGTCTCTCTTTATATCGCCTGCTGTGATTTCCTGCTCGCCCTTTGCCTCAATATAAACTGTCTTAGGAATATCTGAATGAAGCTTAATTGCAAGCTTCTTTATATTCAAGATAATCTCAGTTACATCCTCGGTAACACCCGGGATGGTTGAGAACTCGTGCTGAATGCCGTCTATCTTAATTGATGTGGCAGCGGCACCAGGTAATGACGAGAGAAGAATTCTTCTTAAAGAATTTCCGAGTGTGGTTCCATAACCTCTCTCTAACGGAGAAACAACAAATCTGCCGTATCTGTCATCTTCACTCATCTCTTCGCAGATGATATTCGGTTTTTCCATTTCTATCATTTCAGAACCCTCCTAAAAAATCTAAGTCCAATGAAGTACGCAAATATATTGAATACGTACTTCACCGGCTTGTACATATAGTATTTCAATCCACTTACCGAGGGTAAAATGTTATTATTTAGAATAGAGCTCGACGATAAGGTGCTCTGCAACCTCGTAATCGATGTCCTCTCTCTCTGAAAGTCTTATAACCTTACCTGTTAAGGTGTCACGGTTCATGTCTAACCATGAAGGGATAACTCTCTTAGCATTAGTCTCAACGATTTCCTTGATTCTTACTGAGCTTCTGCTCTTCTCTCTAACTGCGATAACATCGCCCGGCTTAACAAGAATTGACGGAATATCAGCCTTCTTGCCGTTTAATGTGATATGACCGTGGTTAACGAGCTGTCTAGCTTCACGTCTTGTGTTAGCTAAACCTAATCTATATACTACATTATCAAGTCTTGACTCGAGAATCTGGAGTAACATTTCACCTGTGATACCATTTCTCTTTGTAGCCATTGTGTAGTACTTTCTGAACTGCTTCTCAAGTACACCATAGATGAACTTAACCTTCTGCTTCTCAGTTAACTGTAAGCCGTACTCTGACTGCTTTCTTCTTGACTGCTTCGGGTTCTTGTTGGACTCTTTGTCCATACCGAGTGTTGCCGGTGAGATACCTAATGTTCTGCATCTCTTTAATATCGGCTGTGTATTTCTTGCCATGCTCTTTTCCTCCTTCTACAAAAATTACAAATCAGACTCTTCTTCTCTTCGGCGGTCTGCATCCATTGTGAGGAATCGGTGTTACGTCCTTAATCATTGTAACATCAAGACCTGTTGCCTGTAAAGCACGGATTGCTGCCTCACGACCTGCACCCGGTCCCTTTACGTATACTTCTACAGTCTTCATTCCGTGATCCATAGCAGTTTTTGCTGCTGTTTCAGCAGCTGTCTGTGCAGCGAACGGAGTGCTCTTTCTTGAGCCTCTGAAGCCTAAGCCGCCAGCGCTTGCCCATGAAATTGCATTTCCGGCTGTATCTGTAATTGTAACTATTGTATTATTAAAGGTTGAGCGAATATGTGCTGCGCCTTTTTCAACATTCTTTCTATCACGACGTCTTGTACGTGTAGTCTTCTTTGCTACCTTAGCCATTTAGCTTAGTCCCTCCTCTATTATTTCTTCTTTCCTGCGATTGTCTTTGCAGGACCCTTACGGGTTCTAGCATTGTTCTTTGTGTTCTGTCCTCTTACCGGAAGACCCTTTCTGTGTCTGATGCCTCTGTAGCAGCCGATTTCCATAAGTCTCTTAATGTCTAATGCTACCTGTCTTCTCAAGTCACCCTCAACAGTAAACTGCTCGTCAATAATTTCACGAAGCTTGTTCACCTCTGCATCAGTAAGGTCCTTTACACGTGTGTCCGGGTTGATTCCGCTCTCAGCCAAGATCTTTCTTGAGCTCGGAACGCCAATGCCGTAAATATAGGTAAGACCAATTTCCACTCTCTTTTCCTTTGGTAAGTCAACACCTGCTATTCTTGCCATACTTTTCTACACCTCCATTTAAAGATATCATCAAAAATTTAATTATAGTGTTGATTGAAGAATAAATCTTCATATATTATAACCTGTCCATATGGACGGATATAATCATCTCAATGTTCATTTTTGCACTCAACAAATAGACTGTCTTTCAACAGCACTGCAAATTATTATACCATATATTTATTTTTGTTTTGTTCTAATATTAGAACATTTTAATTTTAAAGTCTTTTTTTACAGCTAATTTTTTCTTATATTTTTATCCATAAACTAAGCACCCTGCACAAAACGTCCGTTTTTATGCTAAAAATCAAATTAAAATTTCTAAATTTGAATTCAATCATGCTCTGTAATATATAAAGTAAGGGGCTGTCACAAAACTATTTGAGTTTTGCAACAGCCTCTCCTAACCATTAATAAATTTTTTTATGGCCGCAGTAAATGCCGCTGCATACCTATCCGCTTTTGCTTGACCTACTCCGCTTACCTCCAAAAATTCTGTCTTTGTTTTTGGTTTTTTCTTACACATATCTCTAAGTGCTGCATCAGTAAAGACAACAAATGCAGGTACTCCCGCAATCTTTGCCTTTTCACTTCTTAACGCTTTAAGTATACCGAACAGTTCTTCTTCCTTTTCGGTAAAAGGTGTATTCGATACCGGCTTTTTTACTGCCTGCCTTGCATACCATTCTCCCATTCCGTAATCATCACGGTCACTGACATATATATCAGATACTCTTGTCCGCCTTGTATTTGATGAGTTTTCGCTGTTACGCGGCTCTATCTGTTTCTCCGGACAGCAGCTGGAACATTTGCCGCAGGTACATTGCCTATGATCTCCAAAATAATTTAATATAAATTGTCTAAGACATCTGTTTGTCGTGCTGTAAAAGGTCATCTGCTTCAGACGCTCCAAGTCACGTTTCTTAACCTCTTCTCTCTGCTCCTCCGTAAGCATTTCATTCGGTGCACTGTTATTCAAAAGCCATTTTGCAAGACTTACATCTTTCTTTGCATACAGCAATATACATTCTGCCTCTTCTCCGTCACGTCCGGCACGTCCCGCCTCCTGGTAATAGCTTTCCAAATCTTTCGGCATATTATAATGTATAACAAAGGATACATTTGATTTATCTATTCCCATACCAAAAGCATTGGTTGCTACCATAACAGTTTTTCGGTCATAAAGGAAATCTTCCTGATTCAATATTTTTTCCTCTTCCTCAAGTCCGGCATGATATCTCGTTGCATCATATCCTTTTTGACAAAGTTTGCTGCATACTTCTTCTACGTTTTTTCTTGTAGAACAGTAAATTATCCCGCTTTTATCCCTATTTTTCTTTAATATCCGCATAAGCGCAAGCATTTTATCTCTCGGATGCTCCACACCAAAATACAGATTTTTTCTGTCAAATCCCGTTGTAACAACCCTTGGTTTATCAAGCTTTAAAATATTTATTATATCATCTCTTACATGAGCGGTTGCAGTCGCAGTAAACGCACCTATAACCGGACGATACGAAAGGCGGTCTATAAATTCTCTTATCCTTAAATACCCCGGTCTGAAATCCTGCCCCCATTGCGAAATGCAGTGTGCCTCATCGACTGTTATCATAGATATATGAATACTTTCCGCCAGCTGCATAAATCCCGCTGTATCCAGCCTCTCCGGTGCAACATATATAATTTTATAAGCCCCGTGATAGGCTCTTGAAAGAGCTATTCTAAACTGACGCTCCGTCAGTGAACTGTTTAAATATGCAGCCGGTATGCCCATCTGATTTAATGCATTTACCTGATCTTTCATAAGAGAAATCAATGGTGAAACAACAATTGCCACTCCATCAAGCATAACTGCAGGTATCTGATAGCATATGGATTTTCCGGCTCCCGTCGGCATTATTCCAACGGCATCATGTCCGTTTAAAAGAGAGTCTATAAGCGGTTCCTGTCCTTCTCTGAATCCGTCATGTCCGAAATATTTTTTTAGTGTTTCTTCCTTAGTCATACATCAATTACCGCAAGCATTTCCCTATGGAGTTTTCCATTTGTCGCAAGAATATCCGAATTTTTATTAAAAGTAACAGCTCCGCCACCCATATTAGTCACACATCCGCCTGCTTCATTTACAATACAGATTCCTGCACAGTAATCCCACGGCTTCAAATTCTTTTCAAAAAATCCATCCGTTCTTCCGCAAGCAATATATACCAAATCAAGTGCCGCGCTTCCGCTTCTTCTTATATCGCCGCTTTTCAGATACATCTCTTTTATAATTTTGAAATTAATATCTGCAAGTTCTTTTTCATACGGTGATGTTCCAAATGCGACCAAAGCATTAAAAAGTTTATCCGCTGCACTTACCTTTATTCTTTCTCCGTTTAAATATGCACCCTTTCCCTTTTCTGCATAGAAAAGCTCATCTGTGAACGGATTGTATACAATCCCTAGCACCGGTTCGCCGTTATCCAAAAGTCCGAGTGACACCGCACTCATTTTATAATCATGGATAAGATTTGTAGTTCCGTCAACAGGATCTAAAATCCATACCCTGCCCGAAAAATCTATATTATCATGAGTTCCTTCTTCCCCCATAAACTGAACATCCGGATAACGGCTCAAAAGTTCATTTTTCAATTTTTTCTGAACAGACAAATCAACATCTGTAACGAAATCAGCACGTCCCTTTTCAGTCACATTTCCGCTCATTTTTTTATCAGTAAGTAATGGCTTCAATGATTTTATAAGCTCTATAAGTTCCTTCATTATATTGCCGCCTTTCTTATTCTCCTGCTCTTTACCTTCTTTTTCTTCTTTTTCTTCTTTTTCTTAAACGAAACCTTGCAGCCCGGATAGACAGTGCCTCGGTCCACCTCAAAGAAATGTTCTATTTCATTTATTGAATTTAAATTAAAATCCTCTAATATATTTATAAGAACCGCTGCACAACCATACGCATCATCATATGCCTGATGATGATGAAACTTTACCCCAAGTGCATCACAAAGATGATTTAACTTATGACTCGGAAGTTCCGGATAAGCCTGCTGCGAAAGCTTAACCGTACACACATAATTAAAAGACGGATATTGTATTCCTGCTGCTTCTAATGTTGCACACATTGCACCTACATCAAACATAGCATTATGAGCAACTATTGTTTTTCCTTCAATATATGGTCTTATTATCTCCCAGTATTCTGCAAATGTAGGCATATCCTTTACCATATCAGGCGTTATTCCATGTATTTTCGTATTATATTCATTAAACTCAAACGGCTCCGGACGAATAAATATGCCCCGGCGTTCCACAACTTCATTATTTTCCACTACACATATTCCCATAGAACATATACTAGTAGGCAATGAAGTTGCAGTCTCAAAATCTATTGCCGTAAAATCCATTATTTTTCCTCCATTCCATTGTATCTATATACGTCTGTTTTTTCTTTATTTATAAATTGTATCGGCTAGTCCTTTACTATTATACAACTTTTTTATTTAAATGTCAAAAGATATTTGACTTTTAGTAAAAAACATATTATAATTATAATAAGAGATACTATAAAACACTGAAATCTCTATTATATACTAACAAGAAACGGAGAATACTTTTATGCTAATAGGAATAATCGGAGCTATGGATATAGAAGTTCAGGCTCTTAAAGATTTAATGAAAAATCCAACTGTTAAAACAATAAGTACAGTTGATTTTTACAGCGGTGAAATAAACGGAATTGATACTGTAGTTGCTGTTGCCGGAGTCGGCAAGGTAAACGCAGCCGTATGCACACAAACTATGATTTTAGCTTACAACCCTTCTTATATTATTAATGTAGGTGTTGCAGGCGGACTTTCACCAGAATTTAAAATTGGTGATATAGCTGTTGCCGAAAATGTAGTGGAGCACGATATGGATACTTCGCCCATTGGTGACGTTCCGGGTTACATATCCGGAATTAATGTTGTGAGAATTCCTTGTGACCGCTGGCTTTGCGAAATGATGTTTACAGCATCACAGCATATCGAAGGAATCAAGGTATTAAAAGGTACAATTGCATCCGGCGACCAATTCATTTCAAAAGACGAAGAAAGACAGAAAATCACCTCTAACTTTGATGCAATTGCTGCTGAAATGGAAGGTGCAAGCATAGGTCATGTATGCTATATGAACAAGGTTCCATTCGGCGTTTTAAGAGCTATTTCAGATGGTGCAAATTCAGACAGTGCAATGGATTATCCTACATTTGCAAAAATTGCTGCTGAACATTCCATTAAAATTATCCTCGAATTACTCGAGGATATAAAGAAATCCTTAGCCTAATAATCAAATATTGGCTTTTTATTCAAAACGCTTGAAATAAAGCTGAATTTATGATAGTATAATAAGATAAAGCTTAACATAAAAAGTCGGATTGCCGCATAATATTTACGGCAGTCCGTTATTGGAAGGACGGTTTATGATATGAACGCTGCATATGTATATTTGCAGATATATAAATTATTCGACAATATAACTCCTCTGCCTGTTGACTGCGGACAGCTTTGTAATGGTGCCTGCTGTGCCGACGACGAGGACGGAGATAATGGAATGCTTCTTTTTCCGGGAGAGGAAGAGGTTATAAAGCTTTTAAAGCCAGACTGGGCAACAGTAGAAAAATCTGATATGACGTATGACTATAATGGCAAAAAACGCAGTGTTAAGATTGCTCTATGTTCAGGTGAGTGTGACAGATATTCACGCCCGCTTGCATGCCGAATTTTTCCGCTTACTCCTCATATAGATAAAGACGGAAATTTAGAGGTTATTACAGACCCGCGTGGAAAAGCAGTTTGTCCGCTTGCAAAAGCAGACTATATAGACCATATGGATGAACGATTTGTGCATAATGTTCACCGTGCATTTTCACTTCTAATGCACAGTCCCGAATTTCGTGCCTTTATGAGCGAATATAATGAATATATAAATGATTTTTTACGTTTTTTCTAAACAGTACATGAAAGGGAAACTATGTCAGAAGAAAATAAAAACATAAATAAAATTCAAAATACAGCCCAAGACATCAATGAACCAGAAGATGATTTCTTCGAAAAAGAAGCAGATACACAATCCGAAAAAATTGAAAAAGATAATTTTAAAGAGGCAAACGATTTTAACCGCCGGGAATACTCTGAAAGGAATGATAAAGTGACAAAGAAAAAAGTACGCAAAAAGCATCCTATTTTAATAAAGATAGCAATTGCAATACTTTCTCTTGCTGCCGCTGCTTTTGCATTTTTATTTGTTTTCTGTACTACTACACTTCCAAAAGATACAGTTGCAAACAATGTAATGGTTGAAAACCTTGATGTAAGCGGACTAACCTATGACGATACTCTTGCAGCGGTTGAGGCAACATATCTTTTTGAAAACAGAGATTTAACAATTGAAT
>USPO01000038.1 GCA_900556575.1 uncultured Eubacteriales bacterium | reverse complement strand
CAAAGGCACATTGTCACATATGAATTATCGGCATCCGATACACTGACATTTTCCGAATAGCTGCCGTTTGCTCCGGAAACCACCTTCATTGACTTTAATGCATTGCTTGTTTTATCATAAACCGCACAAAGCATTACGGCACTGCCTTCTTTTCCGTCTGTTTTGATATTACAATTTACGCTGCTTCCGTTTAATTCATGAACAGATGCACCATTTATCTCAAAATACGCATTTGTTACTCCGGCATCCGCCGCATAAACGGCGGATGCTGTAATAACAGCGGCTGCAGCACCGAAAACTATTGCTGACCTTTTCATTATGCATCTCCTCCTTATCTGTAAATTACTATATCCTGAATTTTACCCTTGAATGCATTTACCAGCACTTTGTCGCACTCATCTCCCGATGACATATATGTTTCGATTTCATCTGTCGAACCAAGTTTAACCTTGTTATTCTTGGTTTCGTTTTCATCATATATGTAGACATTCGCCGCACTCATATCGTAATACACTATATCACCGTTTTGGTAATCGGCATCTTTCGGATTTGAGATGCATAATGCAAGGAAATTATCTACCTTTTCATATGCATATGCTTTCACCTGTGCCGAGCTGTCAACTACCATATTCGGGAATGAATCAAGCGAAGAATTCGTATAACCCTTTACGTCTACATTTCTTATCGAGCCTACCCATGTACCGCTGCTGTTCTTTGTCCAAGGCTTTATCATTCCGTTTGATGAAACATTATACTGAATAACATCTCCTACGTTAAATGAATTGAATTCATCACCCTTGTACCAGCCGAGTGTATTTTCCTCTTCTCCGTAAACAGTTGCAAGAGTTCCGTTTTTGTACACCGTCATATACTGTGTTACTTCACCGTTTGGATTTACTCCTTCACTGATTGACTTTATAACAGCAATGTTGTCATCATCACCAAATGTACTTTTAATTCCGCCATCCTGCTCCTGTACAAGAATTTCTGCTTTTTTATTATCCTTGCCTACCGTATATGCCTTAATATTTGTATATAGACCATCTGACGTAAAATATGCCGGTGTTGACACCTGATAATTATCAAATTCCTGACCCTGTTCCGGAACAAGGAACAGCTTTGTATTGCTGCTTAATATGATACGTCCTCCCAAACAGTTCATATCCTTCTTATATCTCAAGCCATCATCTTTTTCCTTTTGAGTCGAGTTTTCATACATGAATATTAACTCATCCGAATCTGCATTATTTTTGTCTATCTTTGCTGTTTCTATTGTTTTTATCTTTCCGTCTGACAGCGTATAGAGTACGATCTGACGCTTCGATGTCAAATCACTCGGGAAGTCGCTGAATTTCTTACAGTTTACATTGTTCACAAGAGTTTTATCGCTGCATTCATAATTAACAAGGTCTCCCGACTCTGTTAATATTCTTGCAAAACTTCTTGTTCCGCTTTCATCGACATACATTCTTACAAGATAACCACAGGTATAATTTGAACTTGTTTTTGCCTGCATCATTATAATTCTGCCGCTTGATGACAACAGGAATGTTCCCTCTGTACCCACTGTAATATCTGTTTTTGCACTCTTGTATTCTTTTCCGTTTATGTTAAGTGTACATGTAAGACCATTGTTTTCGCTTATGGCAGATACCTTTCCTTCCACCGTATTGCGGACAACAACGTATTTTGAATAGCTGTCATCTATTGACTTATATTCTTCAATTACATCCCACTCCGAAATGTCTTTAGGTTCAAGCTTATTTCCATTTATATCTGTTATATCAAAGTCCTTTGACTCCTCAAGCTTTATTGAAGGCTTATTATCCTTAAATGCTAAATTTTCTGATGACTCACTGTAATGGTCTGCTACATATGCATTCATAACATCTATAATTACAGTTGTATATGTCGAAGAACCGTCCGCGGATACAAGCTTAACTCTTCCATCAAGCGGATCTCCCTTTTCATCACACGGAAAGAACATGTCATCCGCACTGCCAAATGCTCCCGTATCTGTTACAAGCTTTCCGTTATAAATAACGTCCGCATTCTTTGAAATCTTAGCCGTCTTTTTCTTTCCGTCAATAAGATAGGTATATGAATTTGATGAGAATTTTTCAATGTCTTCAAGATTGATTGTTAATTCCTCTGTTTTATTATCAAGCACAACATATGAAATCACATCATCATCATTTATTTCTCTGTAATATACCTTCACCTTGCAGCCTATATAGTTTGCGGCATCAGATTTTCCCACATTGAATAAATATTCCGTTCCGTCATCAGCTATAAGACGTACATAATTCTCACCCGGATATTTACCGTCCAAAGATGTAATGCTGTTGGCAACAATTTTACCTTTTATGCTGTCCCCGTCGTATGTCTCACTCAAAAGAGTTTTGGTGTCGCTTATCTGATAGCCAGTATATTCACCGTTTACAACCGTTTCGCAAAGCGGAATTGTAAGCGAGTTATAAAGCATTGTGAATACCTTGTCATATGTAAGTACATCTATTGCGGCACCACTGACATTTTTCATCATTTCGGTTCCGTTTGCAACGGACATATATCCGTTAGGATAACCTCCCGCCGATTCTGCATAGCCCGCATAGCCCAAAACAGTAAGTATTGCTCTTGCCGCCTGCTGCTTTGTCACCGTACCGTCCGGGTCAAACGCACCGTTTATATACGGTGTCATAAGACCTCTGATTACCGCTGTATTAATATATGACAGACGTTCGTCACCCGAATTTATATCTGTGAATGTGCTTTGTGTCCCTCCGTCCGCATTAATTCCTCCGAATCGGCAAACCATTTCAGCAAACTCCGCTCTTGTAACATTTGCCTCTGAATTAAAATTCTCCGCTGTATCAACCCAGCCGAAAGATACCGCACGGTTATAATTTTCTCCGTTTGATGCGGCATAGCCCGTCATTCCCGAAAATGAACCGGCACTTATCATTACCGCAGCAATAAATGCCGCTATTCTCTTTACATTCATTACAGCTGCCTCCCTTATCTATTCATCAAATTATACAGCATAACCGCCGCCTCGGCACGAGTTGCCGGTGAATTAGGATTGAATTTATTATTATCATCTCCGTTTATAATTCCCATTGCACGGAGCGTATAAACCGCCTCCGATGCATAATTGCTTATTTCCGCATCATCGGCAAATGTATATTTCTCAATATTCGCAGGAACATTTCCCTGTGATTTTAATATATTATATATTATAAGCGACATATCCTGACGCTTTATATTATCGTTCGGAGCGAAATTTCCTTCTCCCACACCGCTGACAAGCTTTAAATTGGCTGCCGTTGCGATATATCCGTATGCCCATGAGTCTTTCGCTACATCAGCATAATCATAGTCGGTAGGTTCGGTATTTCCGTAAAATGCTCTCATTATTATTGCTACAAACTCGGCACGCGTTACAGTGTTTTCCGGTCTGAATGAATTATCATCATATCCGTTTATTATTTTGTTTGTCGAAAGATAACGTATTGCATCGGCTGCCCACGGTAGCCTGTCTATATCCGCAAGTTCTCCGTTTCTTGTAACGGTTGAATTATCTATCTGCGTTTGTGAGTTCTGATTTCCCGATGTATCAACTGTCGGGAGTATGACTCTTGACGGTGAAGATGTACCGCTGTTACCTCCGCCACCTCCTCCGGATGTACTTCCCGAAGAATTGTTTCCATTGCTACTTCCCGATGATGCCGTATTTATTGCATTAATAAAGTCATTTATTGTAGAATAGCTTTTTCCCACAAGACTCTTGCAGGTACTTTGTTTTGCAGATGAATATCTGCTCCATGACACGTTTCCGTTTGCATTTAAAAGTTCCTTATTATTATCAATAAATTCGCTTACCTCTGTCCAGTATGAAGTTTTTGAAATAATCTGTGATACCACCTGATTATTATATGTTTCCCAGAAGCTTTCCGCACCCTTCGGCGATGTATTCTTTACTTTATTTATAACGCTTGCGGTAATTCCCTTTGAGCTTTCATATGCTGTCACATATTTTTCATATTCGCTGCCCTTACTCTTTGCATAGTTTACAGTAAGTATATCTAATTTCTGTGACATAATTTCCGCGCCTTCGCTGTCCGATACATCCATTATCTTTGCAATAAGTGCCGATTGAGTAAATACATCTCTGAAAAGCTTTCCCGTTTCAAAACCCGACATATTGTTTTTTGCCGCATACACAGCCGAAGCCGTAAGATTTTTAGCATTATCCGACAATGATTGATACACCGTCTTATCTATGCCGAACATATCCAGTCCTTCATATGAATTGCTGTCAAAAAAACTTCTTAATTCATTCGCCGATGATGCCCCGTTTATCTTATTTTTAAGTATCGCAGCAACGTCACCGAAATATCTGAAGTTTAAATCCGAATTTGCATCGTTATCCGAATTTATAAATGCTCTGTACATTCCGCCGTCTGTATTTTCCGGCATTGCAAAGCTGAATGAAAAAGTTCCGTCCGAGCTTGTATTTTCCTGATATACATGAATAACATTTCCGTCATTCGGCTGCTCTCCATCCTTTGTTATACGAAGTGTAACCCTATCTCTGCTATTTTCCGAGTCTACTTTTCCCGACACTGTTATATATTGTGTATCCGGATCAATCGATATGTTTGTTATTTCTCCCGCATCGGCAAATGCATATACTCCTCCAAAGGCTATACATACAGCCGCCGCACCGCTTATTATTTTTCTCATTTATATTCCTCCCTGTTATGAATTAATTCACAGAAATACTGATTAAAAAGCAATCAAAATATAATCACTTAATCGTTTTTTATTCAGAATTTCTCTATATGCACAGGTATTTGCAGGGACATAGTCCCTGCAAATACTGCCGTTTTTACATATCCAAACCGATTGTAACAATTTCTCTCGGCTTTACTTTGATTGTTTCTGTCTTATTGTCATTTACAGCAATTGCACCGACTTCCGACTCGTCTGCTCTGAGCTTAACCGCTCCGCTGATATTCTCCGCTGTCTTTACGGCAAACTCTGCTTCATTATCGGTTGTATTGTATGCTCTTACAACAACTCTCTTACCGTTCTCTGAAAGCTTAACTGCACTTACAGTCATCGCATCACCAATAAATTCCATAAAGCCTGCTGTTCTTTCAAGCTTAATATCCTTATACGGTTCCTCACGGAAGAACAATTCTGCAATATCGGTATCCTGAACCTGAGGTCTGCCGCCTGTGAACTTACGCTCTGTATACGGCTGGAAGTATGTAATAGCCGGATTGTTAAATCTCTTTGCCATTCTTACGAAGCTGCTTACATTATCCTCGCCGTCCTCAAATGAAATACCAAGCTTTAATTCAAACTTGCCCAAAGTCTGAATACCGTCCTGACGCATCATCGAACGCTGCTTTCTGTCACGAAGTGTTGAAATCGAGCCTGTTCCTCTTACAAGTGTTACAGCAATTGTACCCTTATCACCGAGGAGATGCTCATATTCATACAAGCCCTCATTGAATATAGCAAGTGATGTACCCTTATCAGCAATATAAATCATTCCGCTGTTCGGCTGTGTTCCGTTGTCCACTCTCTTGAGAACTGCCTTTCTGTCACGCTCAACTGTATCATACGGTACAAGTGATGTTGTGAAATCAGTTGCCATTTCAGTATCGAATAAAATTCTCAAACGATGGTCTCTTGAATTGTTCTCTACCCTGCAGGTAATATCTACCCACGGCGTACCCTTCTTTAATGTGAGTACGATTTCAATCGGATTGCTTATAAGATCCGCACTTCTTTCAACAGTATCCGGATTGAGTCCTGCCGGAAGCATTAAATCATACTTAACCGAGCAAATCTTTTCAATATTTGTATCCTTAATAAGTTCAACTACCGGCTTAATATCATCTGTTGTAATCGGTGTATCGTTAAGTGCCTCATGATATACATATGAATGACCGCTGTCACCGCTGTCCTCAAGTCTGATGCAGTTAGCATAAGTCTTTCCGAGCTTCTTATCTGTAATATCAATCTCGCCCATAGAATTTACGGCTACCGTAAATCTATCGTTTTCAAGCTTAATATTTTCACACTGCTTCGGCTCCTCGGCACAAATTCTGCGTCTGCCATCCGCTTTCTTAACAACATATGAACGATAACCCATAGGTTCAATATTGTCAACGGCAATCTTTACAAGATATGAATCAACATCAAGCTCTCCCGGAAGATTAATCGGACTTGTAGTCTTAAGTGAATAGAAGTCCTTTCTTACCGCCTCATACTCTGCCTCGTTTCCATTTTCGTCAAGAAGAACAAAGTTGTTGAAATCTTCTGTTATCGGGAAATTAAGCTCAACCTCGGCTACACCTGATACAGCCTCTTCGCAGGTATTCCAAACAGTAACGATATAATCATCCTCTGTCATATCATCTCTTGTAACGCTTGTTGTCAGTGCCGATAATACATCATGTATCATCTCGTCCGAAACCTCGTTAATTCTCGCTGTTCTGTCCTGCATATTCTTATGTACCGCATCCATGCTGCATCCGCAGATACTGTCATGCGGGTGATTTTCAATAATCGACTTCCATAAGTATGCTAAATACTCTTTCGGATAAATGTCCTTCATGCCCTTTAATTCAGCAAGTGTATAAAGCGGCTCGATTATATTTTCAACCTTATTCTGAAGTCTTGCATTATCCTGCTTGAGATATACTCTTGACGAAAGCGTACCCTTTAGGAGGTCATAGTCATTACCGTTTCTCAGCTCGCCTACATATTCCTCGATTTCTGTACCTGTTTCCTTCATCCAATCCTTGAGCTTATCCGTAAACTCCTGCATTGTGCATTGCTTTAACTCACCGTCTTTAAGAAGCTTATTTGTTTCCTTCAATATAGGAAGAAGATTTTCCTGTGCTTCAAGGTGGTCAACACCGTTCATCAAAAGATAATACGGAGCTCTTGCCGTACCGTGATATGCACCCTCTATAAAGTCAATAAGCTTTACGTTTCTCGGAATATCCTCTGAAAATCTCTGAGCATTGTTATACCATGTTGTAAATCTTACAGAAAGAACCTTTGAACCGTCCTTGCCTTTCCAATAAAATTCCGGAGGTGTCATATCTCTTACAAGCTCATCATTTTCATTTCTATGCCAGAAGCTATAACCTCTTCCCAAGAGGCAGGTTTCGATACCAAACTGATTATATATCTGCGGAAGCTGACTGATGTTTCCGAACTGATCCGGAATATAGCCGGTTGTACCGCAGGCACCGAATTCATTCGCAATCTTTGTACCTATAAGAAGATTTCTTACAGTCGCCTCGCCGTCTGTAAGGAAGAAGTCATTCTGAACATACCAAGGACCTACGATAATTCTGCCTTCCTTAATATACTTTTCAAGCTTTTCCTTATTCTGCGGCTTAATCTTTAAATAGTCCTCTAAAACAATGGTTTGTGCATCAAGATGGAATACGAAATCCTTCTCGTTTTCCATAATGTCAAGCAAATTATCAATCAGCTTAACAAGTCTGTAACGGAACTGCTCGAATGTGAAGTACCATTCTCTGTCCCAATGTGTGTGCGATATAACGCAATATTCCTTATTCATATTAACAAAATTCCTTTCATTAAATACTTTGCTTTAAAAAAACAGATTTGGCAGCAAAGGTATAATATGCTATGGTTTAATATTTAATCTATCGGGGTATACCCCTTATTATCTAAAATTTACTGCCTTATCTGCTATATACTGTTTAACCGGGAATCATCCCTTTACACTTCCGACCATTACACCCTTTAAGAAATACTTCTGCAAGAACGGGTATAAACATAAGATAGGAAGTGTTGATACTATAATTGTTGCATATTTAATTGTCTCACTTACAGAGAACTTATCTGCTGCACCTACCCCCGATGTCATGTCGGCTGTCTGATTTTGAATTAACAAATCACGAAGTACAAGCTGCAGAGGCCAGTTACTCTTTTTCGGAAGGAAGAGCATTGCATTGAACCATGAATTCCAGTTTGCAACCGCATAGTAAAGTATTAATACTGCGATAGTCGGAATTGTCAGCGGTACAAGAATTACGCATAATATCTGGAACGGGTTTGCTCCGTCAATTTCTGCCGCTTCTTCCAATGCCGGAGGTATTCCGGCAAACGCTGTTCTCATAATCATCATATTATATGTAGAAAGTGCCGACGGTAAAATTACTGCCCAAAGGTTGTTTAATAATCCCATACCCTTGATTAAGAGGTAGAACGGAATCATACCGCCGCTGAAGAACATCGTAAATATTACGAACATTGAGATTGGCTTGTGCCAATACAGATTTTTTCTTGACAGTGTGTATGCACCGAGTATGGTTAATACCATACTCAATGCCACACCGCCTATAACGATTATGAGCGTATTTTTATATCCGCTTAAAATAAGCGGGTTTTGGATAACAGCCTTATATGACGAAAGGTTTAATCCAAGAGGCTTCAAAAGCAGTCCGCTGTGCTGCATAAGCTTTGTCGCATCCGACATTGAAGCAAAAAGTACATACAGCAGCGGGTACAGAGCCAGTATCATAAAGACTATCATTAACAGAACAATGATTGCATATGCTATCTGTTCACCCTTACTTCTTTTTATCTTCATTATGAATATCCTCCTTTACCATAAGCCTGTTTCGCTTACTCGGTTACTCAATCTGTTGGCTGCCACAACAAGGATAAAGTTGATTATCGAGTTGAACAAACCAACCGCAGCCGAGTAACTCCAGTTACTGTCAATAATTCCTCGTCTGTATACATACGACGAAATAACATCGGAGGTTTCATATATACCCTCGTTATAAAGAAGAATTATCTTTTCGTATCCTACGTTAAGCATTCCGCCAAGCTTTAATATAAGCAAAATCATAATGGTAGGTGCAATTGACGGAAGTGTGATTGCGAATACCTGTCTGAACTTTCCGCATCCGTCTATTGCTGCCGCCTCATAAAGCGACTGGTCAACTCCGGCAAGTGCCGCTATGTAAATAATCGCATTCCAGCCCATCTCCTGCCATATACCGGATGTAATATATATCGGAACGAATGCTTTCGGATTGTTTAAGAGATTACTGTAGTTTCCTGTAATTGCTCCGTATATCTTTGTGATAATTCCGTTGTCCATTGTGAAGGTTTTAATCATACCGCATATAACCATTAATGAGATAAAGTGCGGCAAGCTTGTAACCGTCTGAACACATTTTGCAAACTTCTTTCCTCTAAGTTCATTTACGAGAAGTGCAAATATGATAGGAATAGGGAAGCTGAATATTAATGAATTTACACTGATTACAAGAGTATTTCTTAATAATCTCCAGAAATAATAATCACTTACAAATTCCTTAATCCACTTTAATCCTACCCAATGACTTCCGAGGATTCCCTGAGTCGGCACAAAATCTTTGAATGCGATTATTGCACCGTACATAGGACCGTAGCAGAATATTGCATACCACAGAAATACCGGAAGGAACATAAGGTAAACCCATTTGTTCTTCGCAAAGTCAGCCTTTATCAGCTCACTTCTGCGTTCTTTTTTAACTTTCTTGCTTATCGTTTCGGTCTTTCTCATATCAGCATTTCCTCCCGATAATTATCTTGACATATATCTGTCATAAGCCTGCTGAACAATTTCAGTTGCTCTTTCAATTCCCATCTTTTCTATTTCAGCAACATAGGAATCCCATGTATCCAAGCTTTCGGTACCCTGAATATACTTAACAAACTTCTCGCCTTCAAGAGTTTCTACATTTGACATAATCTTTGTATACTCCTCCATTTCCTCTGTTGTGTATGAGAGCGGCGGAAGTGAATACTTTTCATCGTCTGTATCCTTCCACTTTTCAACCGCTGCCTGCTGCTGAGGACGGCTCATAAACTGTTCTGTATATCGTACATCCTGTGCGAACGGTCCGCCTGTTGCTCTTGTATCGAGTGCAA
>USPO01000037.1 GCA_900556575.1 uncultured Eubacteriales bacterium | reverse complement strand
CATTTCAGCCTCAACCGACACAACATTCTGGAAGTTTACATCCTTTATATATGCTGATGCAACCGGAGTAACATCTGTTAAAGCTCCGTTACTCAGAGTCATTCCCGATACACCAGCAGCCTTTGATAAATCAAGCTTTGTCTTAGAGCCGTCTTTCTTTACAAGTGTAATACTCTTTATATTAAACAGCTTTTCATCATCGGTTACACCGCCGAGATAGTTAATCTCTGTTCCCTGCTTTCCAAATTCTTCTTTAAGTCCGTCAATCGGCTTAACAATCTTCTCCGGCGAACCTGTGTAATCACCCAAAAGAAGTGAATTTGCCAAATTTCCTACAACAGCAACATTCTTCTTATTTGTAATCGGCAATGTGCTGTCATCATTCTTTAAAAGAACCCAGCTTTCTTCCGCAGCCTGTTCTGCCGCAGCAACATTTTCATCTGTTTCTATAACGCTTGCATCAATATCTCTGTATGACGGATTTGAGTCAAATTCTCCTGTCTTGAAACGCTGCAAGAACAAATGATATATATTTGTTTCAAGCTGCTGTTCCGAAATATATCCTTCAAGCACAGCATCAACACCGTTTGCAACAGACGAGTTACCGCCGCTTAAATTACACTCCAAATCCATTCCGGCAAGAAGTGCGGCAGCAATATATGCTCCGCTGTCTGCTGATGTTGTTCCGAGAACACCATTCATATAGGACGTATTGCCTATCAGATCATTTCCGGCACCGCAGTCCGTTGTAACATATCCGTCAAAGCCCCATGTACGTCTTAATACATCTGTCAAAAGATATGTATTTGCCGCTGACGGCTTGTAATTATATAAAAGCTGTCCGTTTCTGTACAGAGTTGTTGCATTATATGATGACATTACAGAACCCGGCATTTCAATTTCCGAAACATTCTCAAAAGGTTTTAAATAGTAATTTCTGAAGTTATACTCATTCATGATTGATGAGCCGCCTCTTCTGTATGCTTCATTATTATTAGCGGCAAAATGCTTTATTGTCGCAATAATCTTAACATATTTATCATCATTTCCCTGCATGCCCTTGACGAACTCTCCGCCGAGCTGTCCTGTTAAATACGGGTCCTCGCCATAAGTTTCCTCATTTCTTCCCCAGCGCGGGTCACGAGCCATATTTATTGTCGGTGTATAATAGGAAAGGTTTGTTTTGTTATTCTTTCCTCTTGCTTCCGTTGAGGTTATATCTGCAACCTTATATACCAAATCTCTGTTCCATGTATTTGATAATGCAAGCGGTGCCGGGAAGTTTGTTGCCTTTCCCTGTCTTGCTACTCCGTGCAGACATTCTTTCCAATAATTATATCCCGATACTCCGAGTCTCGGAATAGCCGGTGCTGTATATCCAAGCTGTGCAACCTTTTCTTCAAGTGTCATTCTTGAAACAAGATCTGCCGCTCTTTCTTCAAATGATAAGCTCTCGTCCTGATACGGCAGAACCTCTCCCGGCGCCGCTGTTGCCATCGGAGCCTTCGTAGATGCCGGTGACGAAGTCGGTGATGCAGTTGGCATAATTTCTCCTCCGTTATATAATTTTACATAAACGTAATTACCGCAATAGGTTTTTGCCCCTTCTCCTGTTATTGTAATAGTCAGATTTCCGCTTGCAGTTGATGATGTAAGTGCAGCGGTTGATACCTTATAGCTGTCCCATGAGCTGTTGTTTATATTTTCAAGCTCTGCAACCGGTGTATCTCCAATCTTTACATTTAGCTTCGCATTTTTCTTGCTCGCAGCATATACATCAATCGCCGTATATCCCTTTCCGTTCAAATCAATCTCCGGCAAGGTCAAAACAGCTGTATTTGAAGCATCTGTTCTTAGATTTTCGGTACGCTTTGAATTCAAGCTTGTATCATCTGCAATTGTACCGCCGCCGCTTTGGGTTATCGACTCCGCACCGAAATAAAGTGTAAGCGAGCCGTCAGATCCCGCAGATGTAGTTCCGTAATCCGCCGCAAATGCCGTATATGCCGGAAATGACATTCCAGATACAGCCAATGCTGCAGCCGTTGTTAAAGCAAGTAGCTTTTTCATTTTATTACCGCCTTTCGTTATTTTAATATTTTCAACCCGAACTATTGATTTTGTTCAACTTTTATAGTATAATGGTATCATAAATCAGCAAAAAATAACAGCCATAACAGATAAAAAACAAGTCAAAAATTGCACTCAGTGCAGTAATGAAAGGAAAGATTATGTTCTACGAATTTCAGCCGTCAGATATAAACATAATAATAAATCATCGTGAAGTAAAATTTCGTCCGCATATACATAAGCAAATAGAAATAATTTATGTATTTGAACTCGGACAGCATATAAACATTGCAGGAAAGGATTATGAAATAAAGGAAGGAGAAGCCGCCATTATATTCCCGAATACCGTTCATACCTATTACAGAAACGAATGGCGTCCCACAGAGCAGATTTTTGCAATAGTTTCTCAGGAGCTTTTCCACGGACTTTTTCCCGATTTATCACGCTTTTCCACAGATTGTCCCATTATAACCGATATAGAGGACTCTGTAAAGCTTGCATTTAAGGAGCTTGCACAATGCACCGACTTCGCCGAAAAGCTTGCATGGTCAATGGTCATACTCACCAAGCTTATGAAAAAAATAAAGCTGCACCATTACAATGCTGTTCCGGTAACAAATTTGACTCAAAAAATAGTAACCTATATAGCAGAAAACTTCCGCAGCGAAATAACTCTTGAATCACTCGCCAAGGAATTTTCGGTAAGCAAATTCTATATATCAAGGATATTTTCGGAAAAAATAAAAATGAGCCTGCCGAACTATCTTTCCTTAATGCGTGCTGAATACGCAGCCGGACTCATAAGAACAACAAATGACTCAATTACAAATATATACATAAATTCGGGATTTACGAGCCAAAACACATTCAACCGTGCGTTTAAAAAGATTTTCAATGTAACCCCCCGTGAATATAAAAACAATATCGGTGAGCTTTACAAGCACTGAAAAAGGGCTGCTGCAAAATGCACAGACCTCATAAAGCGAATAAAACAAAGTAAATAAGCCATTTTTGTAATTAATTTGGTTATATTCAATGAGGCTGTCACAAAACTCTTTTAGTTTTGCTACAGCCTCTTTCCTTTTATTTTTCTATTTTTTTCATACTCCAGTAGGTTTCAAATCTGAAATGCTTATCTATAATATCTCCTATAAATCCTATTGATTTACCCATTGTAAATGCAGCCATAACAGTTCCTATTCCAAGTCCCTTTATGTATCCTAAGCCGACAAAGGTCATTACTCCTGTTGTAAAAAGACATAATACGTCAAACGTTATTTTTACCCGCGAATACTTTATTCCCGTAATATCACTAAACTCACGCGGAAATAAATCCGTAGGTATAATCGGCAGCTTGCAGCGGTTTGACAATGCAATTCCTATGCACAGCATTATATAGCTTATTATAAAGTATACTATCCTGAATCCCAGTCCATCAGGCAAAATCCCAATCCATGCCTTATGAAAATCTAAAAGCTCGGCAAATGCAAAGCCTACAACAAAGCTGAGTAAATACGGCAGTACAAATCTTTTTCGCATTATCATAAGCGTAAGTATTAAAAGACTTTGAAATATGTATGTCCATGTACCGAGAGAGAAAAACGGCAGCACCTCTGAAAATGCATACGGTACACTTGATATTGCCGAAATTCCGGCATTTGAATACAGCATGAGAACTACTCCAAAGCTGTTTACAATAACTACTATAAGCAATGCCAATTCTCCCCTGAAAAGGGGTAAATCCTTTGTTTTTTCTTCCATTGATAATTCCTCCATGCCAAATAAGCTTTTATAAACACAAACGAAAAAGCCAAGCGGCATATGCTCGGCTTTTTCGTTTGTCCTTAGATAAATTATAGCATTTTCAAGTATTCATGTCAATATGATAGGATTTATTTTGTTCCAATTTGTGTTTTTATATGCTGTAACAATAGTCGGTTTTGTACAAAAATAAACTTCTATTACAAAATTATATTTATATGTATTTTTTCTTTTAAATCTTTTCTATTGAAAAGTTCTGAATTTTATGATATACTTTTATATAACTAATAAAAAATGAGGTAAAGCTATGAATATACAATACAAATTTTTAAATGAACTCACAGACGATGAAAGAAAAATTCGTACAGCTGTATTTATCGAAGAACAAGGTTTAACTCCCGAATGTGAATTTGATGACATAGATGCACATTCCGACCACATTATAATATATGTGGATGATAACCCCGCCGCCTGCTGCCGATATTTTTGTGATAATGATGAATATCGTATAGGGCGTGTTGCTGTTCTTGAAGATTACAGAGGTTTGGGACTTGGCGAAATGCTCATGGATGCGGCGGAGGATATGATTTTTTCAAACGGCGGAACAAAGGCTGTTGTTCACGCACAGGTTCGTGTCAAGGGCTTTTATAAAAAATGCCGATATAAGGAAACTGGTGAACCGTTTAAAGAAGACGGAATACGTCATATCATAATGGAAAAAGTACTTACAAACAACACTTTACTATAAAAAATAATTTATGCCGCTCATGCGGCAGAATGGAGGAAAAATGAAATTTCTTATAATGTCTGTTCGTGCCGGATACGGTCACCACAGTACTGGTAAGGCACTTATTGAATATTTTAAAAATGCCGGACATGAATGTGAAATGCTCGATATTTTTGACTATATCAATCCTTTGCTCGGAAATTCCATTCAGGACGGATATTTACTTTCCACAAAATATCTGTCAACTTACTACGGCAGAATTTACGGGAAGCTTACGGAAAAAGATGAGCCTTATACAAAGCACTCTATAACGGCATTGCTTTCCAATGTTGTATCAAAAAAGCTAAAACAATATGTATATGAATTTGGACCGGATGCAATAATAGGAACTCACAGCTATGCCGGAATAGTAATGACAATATTGAAAAAAAATAAAGTCATATCATGTCCTACAATAGGAATAGTAACCGACTACACCGTCCATCCTTTTTGGGAAAGCACAGTACTTGACTACTATGTTACTCCGGATGAACTTCTGTCGCTCCAAATGCAGAAAAAGGGCATTGACAAGGAAAAACTACTTCCTATCGGAATACCGATAAGACCTCAGTTTTCGGTCAAGATTTCAAAGGAAGACGCCAAAAAACAGCTTGAAATTGAAAATAAAAGAACTATCCTGCTTATGATGGGTTCTATGGGATACGGCGACGTTACCGATGCGGTTCAAATGCTTGATGAATTTAATACGGATTTTCAGGTTCTTTGTGTATGCGGTTCAAATGAAAAGCTTAAATCAGTTCTTGAAAGCAAGAAATACAAGAAGAAAATTTACATTTTCGGTTTTGTAAATAATGTTGATATAATGATGGATGCAGCTGATATAATCATATCAAAACCCGGAGGATTGACAACCTCGGAAGCGTTTGCCAAAAATCTTCCGATGATTACAATGAATCCTCTTCCTGGGCAGGAGGATAGAAATACCGATTTTCTTGTAAACTGCGGTGCGGTAGTTGCGGTCAATGAACGATTTGATTTGCACGAAGCACTTAACGTTGTGTTCAACTGTCCATGGAGACTTCAGCATATGCATGAAAGTGTCAGTCACATAGGAAAACCGAATGCAACAAGAGATTTGTGCGAGTTTATCATAAAACAATGCTCTGCTACAAAAAAGCATTTTATTTAAAACCACCGAGGCGGTAAACAATGAAAAGAACACTAACCTATACAGTAACAAATGAATTTGATAATCAGCGTATGGATACACTTTTACGGACGCATTTTCAAATTTCCGGTTCTTTGCTAAAAGAACTCAAACAGACAGAAGACGGATTGACAGTAAACGGTTCAAGAGTCCGCAGCATTGATAAAGTACACACAGGAGATTGTGTTTCTGTAACGATGCATGAAACCGCATCGGAAAATATTCCGCCTGTAAAGCATGATTTCAAGGTTATATATGAAGATGAGGATATACTCATTGTATCGAAGCCTGCAGGAATGCCTACACATACATCAATGGGAAACTACTATAACACACTTTCAAACGCAGTTATGTATTATTATGCTGAAAACGGGGAAGAACACGTTTTCAGGGCTGTGAACAGACTTGATAAAGATACATCCGGATTAATGTGTATCGCTAAAAACCGATATACTCATGCAAGACTTTGCAGTGCGTTCGGAACAAAGGCAGTTCGTAGAAAATATCTGGCAATAGTATGCGGAAAATGTGAGGATAGCGGAACAATTGATAAACCTATTGCACGTGAATCCGAGGGAATTATAAAACGAACAATAAGTGATGAAGGAGCAAGAGCCGTTACACACTACAAAAGCGTAAAAAACTTTGGAAATTATTCTCTTATTGAGCTTGAGCTTGAAACAGGACGTACTCATCAAATTCGTGTGCATATGTCGCATATAGGCTATCCGCTGCTTGGTGACTGGCTCTACGGCTCGGAAGAAAAGGAACTTTTCCCACGGCAGGCACTCCATTCATACTACCTCAAACTTACTCATCCCATAACCGGAAAAATCCTTGAATTTAAAGATAGCCTGCCTGACGATATGTATAATTTTATTCAGAAAAATGAACAGTACATGCAAAAATAACGTGTATGTACTGTTTTTTATACTATTATACGCATAAAACCGTCATATTTTTTCAAAAAAATACTTATAAGGTATTGAATTTTTTCGATAAATGTGGTATCATATAAGATGAAGGTTTATGTACTATATGAATATTGGGAGTTTTCCTATATTCGGAATTTATATAAGAGGTGAAATCATGGCTTATAAAGTTGTAAGAAAAGAGGTTCTCAACCCTACTATTTTCCTTATGGAGGTTGAGGCTCCGCTTATCGCACGTAAGGCTGAGCCGGGTCAGTTCATTATTTTGAGAATTGACGATCACGGCGAAAGAGTTCCTTTCACAATCAATGATTATGACAGAGAAAAGGGAACTGTAACAATTATTGTTCAAATTGTAGGAAAAACTACAAAGGATTTAGCTCAGATTGAAGCCGGTGAATATCTTTCGGACTTCGTTGGTCCGCTCGGAACACCGACACCGCTTGAGGGCTTAAAGAAGGTTGCTGTTATCGGCGGAGGTCTCGGAACTGCCATTGCATATCCGCAGGCTAAGAAACTCCATGAAATGGGTGCTGATGTAACAGTAATTACAGGATTTAGAAACAAGGATTTAGTTATCCTTGAAGACGAATTAAAAAAGGTTTCAACAAAGCTTATCGTTGCAACAGATGACGGTTCAAACGGAAACCAGGGCTTTGTTACAGATATGCTCCAAAAGGAGATTGATGCCGGAGAAAAGTTTGATGAAGTTATTGCTATCGGTCCGCTCGTAATGATGAAATTTGTATGTAAGGTGACAGAGAAGTATGATATACCGACTACAGTATCGATGAACCCTGTAATGATTGACGGTACAGGAATGTGCGGCGGCTGCCGTATCATCGTTGGCGGCGAAACAAAATTTGCCTGCGTAGATGGTCCGGACTTTGACGGTCACAAGGTTGATTGGGACAGTGCTATGAAGCGCGGCAGAATGTTCAAGGATTACGAAGCAAGATCCTGCGAAGAAGGTCACTGCAGAATAGGCAGAACCAATAAGAACGACTAATTCATAATTAAGGGAGGATTTTACAATGCCTAATATGAGAATGGACAAAAATCCGATGCCGGAGCAGTGTCCTAACGTAAGAAATAAAAACTTTCTCGAGGTAACAACAGGTTATACAGAGGAAATGGCAATAGATGAGGCACAGAGATGTCTTAACTGTAAGCATAAGCCTTGTATGCAGGGCTGTCCTGTAAGCGTTAAAATTCCGGAATTTGTTGCATTTGTTGCAAAGGGTGAATTTGAAAACGCATATCAGAAGATTAAGGAAACAAATGCTCTTCCGGCAGTTTGCGGACGTGTATGTCCTCAGGAAAAGCAGTGCGAGTCAAAGTGTGTACGCGGTATCAAGGGTGAACCGGTAGGTATCGGACGTCTTGAGCGTTTTGTTGCAGATTATCACATGGCTCATGTAAAGGATGAGATTACAGTTCCAGAGCATAACGGCAAGAAGGTTGCCGTAGTCGGTTCGGGTCCTTCAGGACTTACAGTTGCCGGCGACCTCGCAAAGAAGGGATATGAGGTAACAGTATACGAAGCATTCCATACAGCAGGCGGTGTTCTTATGTATGGTATTCCTGAATTCAGACTTCCGAAGGATATTGTTCAGAATGAAATTGCAAACCTCAAGGCTATGGGTGTTGACATTGAAACAAACGTTGTTATCGGTAAAACACTTACAGTTGACGAGTTATTTGAAGATATGGGATTTGATGCTGTATATATCGGCTCAGGTGCAGGTCTCCCGAAGTTCATGGGAATTGAAGGCGAAGCATTAAACGGTGTTTACAGTGCTAACGAATTCTTAACAAGAATTAACCTTATGAAGGGTTACAAGTTCCCTGAGTATGATACACCGGTTTACGTTGGTAAGAATGTAGCTGTATTGGGCGGCGGTAACGTTGCAATGGACGCAGCACGTTCAGCTAAGCGTTTAGGTGCCGAAAATGTATACATAGTATACAGACGTGGTAAGGAAGAGCTTCCGGCAAGAGCAGAAGAAGTATTCCATGCTGAAGAAGAGGGTGTAGAATTTAAACTTCTCCAAAACCCGACAAAGATTTTGGGCGACGAAAACGGCTGGGTACACGGTATGGAAGTTATTCACATGGAGCTCGGAGAGCCTGATGAGAGCGGCAGACGCCGTCCGGTAGCTGTTGAGGGCAGTGAAGAGGTTCTTGACATTGATACAGTAGTAGTAGCAATTGGTCAGACACCTAATCCGCTTATCAGACAGACAACCGAGGGACTTGAAACAAACAGACGCGGATGCATAGTAGCCGATGAGGTTGGTAAGACTTCAAAGGATCATGTATATGCAGGCGGAGACGTTGTAACAGGTGCTGCAACGGTTATCCTTGCAATGGGTGCAGGTAAAGCTGCAGCCGCTGCAATTGACGAAGAATTAAATGCATAAATAAAAAGAAAGTGCGGTAAACTCCATTTTGGTTTTACCGCACTTTCTTTTTGATTATAGTACTTATTAAATCTTAAACTTACAGTAAATCATTAATTTCCTCAAATGTTTTTACAGCCTGCGGTTTATCCTCATGACTGCCGAGCATTTTTTCCATCCAAATCATATCATACCATCTGCCAAACTTGTATGCACATTTATTGAATTTACCAACTGTTCTATATCCCATATGCTCATGAAATTCGGGACTGTTCTTTGTCAAATATTCATCTTCATGCTCCGTATATGCTATGCAGGCATTAACATTCTGTATCCCTTGTTTATTTAATAATCTTTCCAGCTCATTATACAGCTTTTTTCCGCAGCCTAAACCGTGACTGTTAATATCAACATATATTGTAACCTCAACAGACCAATCATATGCGGCACGTCCCTTGAATACTCCGGCATATGCATAGCCTATGATCTTTCCATTGTTCACTGCTTTTATATAAGGATACATCTTTAAGGTATTTTCTATTCTTCCTCTGAATTCTTCAACCGATGGTACTTCATATTCAAAAGTTATTGCGGTATTTTTTACATACTCCGCATATATACTTAAAATTTCCTCAGCATCATTCGGTGAAACTGTTCTTATTTCTATATCATTCATCACTTTTATTCCCTTCAACTATAAATTGTATGCATCAAAACAACATTTTACAGTCCTATATATTTATTTTTTCTCCGTTTTTGCACGGCGGAGCATTGCTCCCTTTTTAACCGGCTTATCTACCGGCATATATACTGTCATAACTGCGTGAGGTGCCGACTCAATTGGTAATCCGTTTTCATCCTTCATGTTCTTGATTTCCATTTTAAAGAATGGCTCCTTAGGCTGTATAATTTCTTTTTTTT
>USPO01000036.1 GCA_900556575.1 uncultured Eubacteriales bacterium | reverse complement strand
ATTGCTGCCACATCTGTTTTTCTTAAAACCAAGGTTGATGCACTGTTAAGTGCAAGCCTGTTTTTACCCGAATACCAGCCTTTTTTATATTTATATTCACTGCCGCTTATTAAATCGATATATTTTGACTTAGTATCAAGGCTTACAGCCGATAATATTTCCGATTCGCTTATATTCCTTTCATTTCCTTTTCCGCTGCAATTATAGCTGTTCATAATCACCGTATGTCATACTCATAAACGACTCCATACAGCCGTCACTTCCGCTTATACTTGTCCATTTATCATATCCTGGGGTATTGACATATGCATATCCGTATGTATCATACCGGTCATTTTTTGAATGTACCCTGCAAAGGCTGTTTTTCTTTATCTGCTGAAGATTTTGAGATGTGCTTGTATTGTATATTGTTACTGAATGTGCCGGATTTCTCCAATTCAAAGCAAAATACATCTGTCTGCCGTTATCCTTTATAACAACATTTCTTGCCATTTCATCCGCCCATGCATATGATGTTATCTCTTTGTTCTCCATAAGAAATTTATTTCCGTCTGAATTGTTTTTCTTTGCCTTTTCTATAACATCATCAAAATTCAGAAATAACTCGGCAGCGATAATCACATTGTCCTCAAAATGCGAATTTGACGTTGAAAAATCACTTCCCGAATTTAATCTGTCAGATATTTTTTGCTGTGTCAAATAATCATATACTATATTCAGCGCTGTTGGATTTTCATTTAATATACTGTCAATATCTATTGTATATCTTTCCGTTCCCGGATAATAGCCGTTTCGGTTTGAAATTATTCCCTCACTGTAAAGCTGCGGCTGTCCCGATTTATTTCCTGTAAAATAATATTGATTTATGGTATCATACACCTTTTCCATGCACTCATCATATGACAGTCCATACAGCTTTGATATTTCATTAAGCTGCGACAGCTCCGCAATAGCGTTCGTTCCGTAATCTCCCGAATATCCGCCCTGAACAGAGCCGAAATTCTCCAGAATTGTACCTTTCGGAGAAACCCAATAAGAGGACGTGACCGGATTTTTCTCATTTCCAAAATTTACATTCAATATATATTTTACTTTATCCGATGACAGGCTCGTTCCGCCGAGTTTACCTATTGCCAAATCAAAACGAAGTGCGGCAATTGAATTTGCCATATCCTGATTCGGTGCATGACCATAACCGCCGTCAAGCGTTATCAGATAATCTCTTGCCGCCGTCAGCATATTTATCCATGCATTTCGTCTTGTTGTATCCGTCTTTCCGTCTGCGTCGGAGTCTATTTTTTCATTCAGTACACTGCTTGTCAGACTGCTTTCTATAAGCAGAATTGCCTCTCCAGCCGAACGCAGTCCGAAACCGGTTAAATTGTTTCCCGATGCTTCTCTTCTCTCCGGTCCGCCTATCCAGCCGTCCTTTGAAAAAAATCCTCCGTTTGAACCCTGCGCCCTGCATAGAAAATCAATACCCTTAATAACTCTCTTATTCAATTCGGTTTTCTTTCGATTTGATATTCCTAAGCTGTCGGCATTATTCGCCGCGATTGCCGCAAGCTCCAGCATATTTAAAGGTGTCATGTTCTGCGTAAGAGCATATTTATCACTATATAATGTCTTGAACGATTCATCATCCTCAAAGCCTTTGCTTTTCCAGTCACAGCGTGTAATCATTCCGCTGCATACCTTTGTATCATCTCCGTATATCTGCCATTTTTCAAGCTCGGATACACCGTTTAATACCGCTGTTTTTAGACTGTTTTTTTGCTCCTCCATTGCGTTCGCATCATCGATTGAATATATTTCCGAAGGATTTCCTGTATAGCCTCCGCTTATTTCTCCGTAGTCCTCCGGATTGAATTCGGCATCTTGAATCATATATACATCATATATACCTCTCGACTCCTCTTTTTGCTCTTTCACTGACGGAGAAGAATAATTTGACGGTCCTCCCGTCGAATAAAGTCTTAAGCTTACCGATTTCTTTCCTGCCGTATATGCCGTAGGTATTTCATAAACCGAATAGATAAATCCTCCGTCATACTGCGGAACTGATGATGTATAATTCAGCTCTACCCAGTCCCTTCGGTCTATAAGGCTGTTTCTTGTCGGCTGCCTTGAATTATCACTGTTCATATAGCCGCTCACAGGGTCGCACACCCATAACATTGTATCTCCGGTATCTCCTCCCCAAAGCCGTACTGTAAGATAATTTATATTATCCGGATCACAGCTTAAATTAAGCACCATTGAACCATGCCTTGAAAGTGTTCTGTATGTATATTCCTCATTTCCGACTGTCCGTACATTCGGCTCCGACATATTTCTTCCTTCAAACTTATTTTCACTCTCACTTTCAGTATCACCTATATTGATATGATCAGTGAACTGTTCCGAGCCGTAATAATACTCCGGAGGGTCTTCCGCCTTTATTAAATAATAATTTTCATCGGCTTTCAGCTTTTTATCACCCTCATACCATTTAGGGTGATTAACCGTTCCGTCACAGGATAAATAATCCTCACCGGAATATGAACCTCCTTCATCTCCTATTGTGCAATCTTTAACCGACAAAGCATTTAAGCCCTCTATTCTGTTCTGCCCTATCGGAATTTCCGTTATTTCATCCGCATAAGTATTGGGAACTGCACCTGCAATCATTGCCAACGCAGTAAAAGCCGCAATAACACTATATTGTTTCATTAAATACCTCCATTGCTCAAAAGGGAAAAAGCTTCTCAATTTAATTGAGGAACTTTTTCCCTTGCATAGCCTTATTAGCTAAAATGTTTTCTATCAAGCTGTCATCGATTTAAATACATTACTTCTCGTAAACAGGCTTTTGATTATCGCCCCATACAAATGCCTTTATGATTTCACCCGGTGCGGCTGCTATGCCCTCACCGTTTTCATCTGCTGAAACGGAAATTTTCTCTGACGGAGTATATGAATTTACACTCTTAAGACTGCCGTCGGCAGCATATATAACAGCATAAACTACCTTTGCATCGGCAAGCAAGTCACTTGATATATTAATTTCATTGATATACTCTGTTACTTCCGTACTTATCTTATTTCCCTCGGCATCAACATACGGATTTGTTCTTGTATTTGCTTCTCCGTTTTCAAGCTTATATTCTGCACCTGTTATATAAAAATCTGCAAGAGTATAATCCGCTGCTGTTGTTTCCGGATTCTGTTCAAGTGCAGCCTGTAAGCTGTAAATATCTTCGCCCGCCGGCTTTAACTTTCCGTTATATGTAATATCCTTTGAGCATTTCCATGCCTTATAGTCATAGCCGCCCTTAATTGTAACTACATTCATTCTTCCGTTAAGTACTTCCATCGGTGCTGCTGTTTCCGTACCCTTTTCAAGCTCAATAATAAGAGTCGGTGCAAAATCTTCAGCTGTTACGGCTGCACCGTTTAACTTATAAAAGCCGCTGATGCTTTCCCAATTCTTATCGTTTTCCATATCCTTTGTACAAATCTGGTTTCCTGTCTTATCCTCGCCCGATGCTGAATATATAAGAATCGGAAGTTCCTTTGAACCGCCCTTTGCCGCACCTGCAAGATATGCACTTATATCAATTGTATTGTACCACTTTGAAAGGTCTGTGTCAGCACCCTCAACCGATACATAGTCATTCAAATTCTTACCCTTTAATGCACTCTTTAATGTACCTATCTCATATGACGAGTAGTTTTCTATTGCATAATTTATAGTACTCTTATATGCATCACCAAGAACATCATTTTTAGCATAGCTTTCCGATAAATCCGTTGTAAACGGGACTGCCTTAATGCTTGTGCCGTTGTTCTGCTTCATTGTGGTTAAGCGAAGCTCCGCACTCTTTACTTTATAGCCCGATGAAATATATCTTGTAATATTAGCTATATCAAACTTCATTGCACCTGTAAATGCATATTTATCATCGTCCGTTGCTTTTAATTCCATTACGGATGTTTTTCTGTAATCAGTCGTGTTTCCTGTTCTGAGCTGCATATCATCAGACGGAACAGATGTTATAACAGAAGGTTCAGAAATATTTACCTTAACATAATCAAGTCCGAGTGACGGCTGTGCGTTAGCTGTCTTTTCTTCATTGTTTTCATCAGTATATGTATAGCTAAGCTGTGTTGTTCCGTAAACGAATAATTCTATTTCCTCACCTGCCGGAAGCTTCACTTCCGACTTCGGCACATTTTTAACCTCAAGTCCATTTGTTTCTGCCGACCACTCATATACAAGATTTTTCTTATCTCTGATTGTCTTTGAATTATCTGTAATATACTGTACATCAACACTATTCTCACTCTTTGGCATATATCCGAGCTTAACCGACGGAGCATATGACTTTCCGTCAAGTCCCAATGCTGCCGTAAGCTTTGCACTTATTTCCGCACTTTGAATTTCATCTGTATTAAATGAGCCTATATACCAAATATAACCGTTATTATTTTTAAAATCTGTTATATTTCTGTATTCATCATCGGATATATTTTCCTTTACAAGCTTTCCGCTGTAATTTGTAACAGTATCTGCTGAATTTACTCCAACAGCTCCCGACGGATAAGCTGCCTCTTTCATTCCCGTACTTGTTATGTAGTCAAGATAAATTCTTGCCTTTTGAGCCGTTCCATATACGAATATATGCTTTACTCCCGATTTTTTCGCTGTCAAATCAACCTCTACATCCGTAAAATCGTTATAATCATCCGAATTTGCAGCCTCTTTGGTATATCCTTCATAATATCCGAGCTTTTTTGCACTTGATCTTATCGTTCCGCTGTTCTCTGTGATATAATCTGCATCTACATTAACACCGTCCTCAATATCCATATATGCAAAATTCAAAATCGGAGTTGTTGTTATTTCACTGTCTGTATATCCCGGACACATAATTGCTCTTGCCTTGAATGAATCTGTAACATCAAGGTCATAATCACCGATATACCAAATATCAGTATTGTTTGTTGTTGCTGCCGCTGTTATATAACTTTCGTTATCAATATCAAATTTCTTTGAATTTTTAGAATTTGTCGGCTGATTTTTTAGTTCAACCGCTCCTTCGGGAGCATCGGAAACCTCTGATGCATCGTATTGAGCCGTAACCCTTGGATAGTTTTCAGTTATCGGTTCAGCGTCCTCAGCCGTATATCCGTTCATATAAATCTTCGCTGTAGAGTCACCCTTGATATTAGATGTACTTACCGTAATTGTAAATGTATTATCAACTGCAGCCTCTTTTATTTTATCCAGTGCTTCACCTTCGACAGTAATTGTATATGCTTCTCCTGCCTCAACATTGCTCTGTGACTTTGCAAGCGGATCTATTGCAGACGCTCCCGCAACGGTTGCATCCTCAACTGCTGAATTTCCCGAATAGATTCCGTATGATTTTGCAAGGTCCTGAACTATTGTATTGGCATTTTCCGCACCGGTAGTATTTACTGTACAAGCAGTCGGCATTTCTCCGTCATACAGCCATATACCTAAACTTTGGTCTGATTTTTTTGTACTAATATATGTAAATTCAAGTGACTGTGCCGCATCAAGATTATCGACCGTATACTGTTCTATCAATGCAAACCTCTTTGACTGACCGTATCCGACCTCAACCGCTTCAGTCTTTCCCATATCATATCTGTTGCTTACTCTTCCGTCCGTTCCTTCGCCTACAGCTTCAACCGCTGTCCAGCCCTCTTCTTCACTTCCCTTTGCAATTCCCGAACCAAGCTTTGCATCATCTGTAATTTTTCCGGCATCCTTTTCCGCAGCTACTCTTATTCCCATTTCAGCATTAGGATATATAGCTGTTGATTTAGCCGACACAGTTACGGGCAATGCCGCAGCATACATTCCAAATGATGACACAGCCGTAAACACAGCTGCAATTTTATTGATGTTAATTTTAGACATTTTAATATCTCCCTTCAAATGCTAATTTTTATGTGCCTTAACGCTCAGCACATTTTTATTTCTTATGATATTATTTTAACATATGCGGATTTAAAATGCAATATTTGAAAATTAACTCTTATATGTATTTTTTAATTATTACGATAAATATGCGATAAAATCGGTGTTTTTCAAAATTAATCTATTGATATATTTCAAAATAACAAATAAAATAAGGCTGCAGCAAAATGCACAGACCGCATAAAGCGAACGAAACGAACACCTCGACGTACCACCGTACGCCTTCGGGCAAGGGGCTGCGCCATTCATTTCGTCCATTCTGCACTATTTTTCTACAACCTCAAGAAGCTGTCACAAAACTCTTTGAGTTTTGTGACAGCTCCTATTAATTTACATACTTTTCGGCAAGCATCATATCCTTAACTTTCAGAAGTCTTACTTGATTTGAACGTTCATTTTCATCAAGCTTCATTGTGATATATTTTATTGTTTCCTGTGCCTGAGGTATCGTTACATGCTCAAGTGCATTTACCCTTCGGCGAGTTTTTTCAATTTCATCTGCCATGAGCCTGCATGAATGTTCAAGCTCCGCAAGCCTTATCATATCAGGAACTATATCTCGTAAGCTATCCGCCGCCTTATCAAGAGATGCTGATGTGAACGCATATCCGTAGGACGGAATACTGTTATATGATTTTAATTCAAGCTTAGGTACGGGAACACTCATTATATTTTGTATCTCCGCTTTAATCTCTGTTTCATGCTTAGGTGCCGCAAGTGCGGTATTCACCGCCTCATCTGACATTTCAGCTCTTGCGGTTATAAAGCTTTTTCGGCTTTCCTCAAGTGCCTCCTCTACCTTATTCCTAAGCCTTTCGCATTCATATATTCTATCCAAAAACTGACGCATCAGCTCATCTCGCTTATCCTTTAAAAGCTTATGTCCTCTGACTGCAGAAGCAAGCCTTTTTTTTGTTCGGTTAAGCTCCATTCTTGTCGGAATTATCGTCGGCATTCACCTCACCTCATTCCTTATTTTTAGGCTCATAATACTTATCTAAGTATACATCGTCAATTCTCTTTAATTCACTTCTCGGAAGCATTCTGAGTAATTCCCAGCCAATATCAAGCGTTTCTTCTATACTTCTATCCGTTGTATATCCCTGCGAAACATATCTCTTTTCAAATTCATCGGCAAATTTTGCATAAATAAGGTCAATATCTGACAATGCAGCCTCACCCAAAATAGTCATAAGCTCCTTTGCATCCTTACCTCTCGCATATGCTGCAAAAAGCTGATTCATTGTATTTGAGTGATCCTCTCTTGTCTTTCCTTCACCTATTCCCTTATCCTTTAATCTTGACAACGATGGAAGAACATCAATTGGCGGCTGTACACCCTTTCTGTATAAATCTCGGCTTAAAATTATCTGACCTTCGGTAATATATCCCGTCAGGTCCGGAATCGGATGAGTCTTGTCATCCTCCGGCATGGTAAGAACAGGTATCATCGTTATTGAACCCTTCTTTCCTTTCTGTCTGCCGGCTCTTTCATACATTGATGCAAGGTCTGTATACATATATCCCGGATATCCTCTTCTTCCCGGTACTTCCTTTCTCGCCGCACTTATTTCTCTTAATGCATCTGCATAGTTTGTTATATCTGTTATAATAACAAGAACGTGCATATTTTTTTCAAATGCAAGATACTCCGCAGCAGTTAATGCCATTCTCGGTGTTGCAATTCTTTCTACCGCCGGATCATTTGCAAGATTTATGAATACAACCGTTCTGTCAATTGCACCGGTTTTTTTGAACGAGCTTATAAATGAATTTGATTCCTCGAATGTAATTCCGACAGCCGCAAACACAACCGCAAATTCGTCATCTGTTCCTCTTACCTTTGCCTGTGCTGCAATCTGTGTTGCAAGCTCCGCATGAGGAAGACCCGATGCCGAGAATACCGGCAGCTTCTGACCTCTTACAAGTGTATTTAATCCATCAATTGCCGATATTCCCGTTTCTATAAACTCCTCCGGATAGCTTCTTGCCGCCGGATTCATCGGCAAACCGTTTATATCCATTTTCTTTTCCGGAATTATCGGCGGCTTATCATCAATAGGATTTCCGAGTCCGTCAAATATTCTTCCGAGCATATCCTCCGAAACACCAAGCTCCATACTATGACCAAGGAAATGTACACGGCTGTCTTCAAGATTTATTCCTGCTGAATTCTCAAACAGCTGAACCAATGCATTTGTACCGTCTATTTCAAGAACCTTGCAGCGCCGGCGTTCTCCGTTTGAAAGAATAATCTCTCCAAGTTCATCGTATGCGACATTTTCTACTCCCGTAACTGTCATAAGCGGTCCGGCAATTTCCCTTATTGTTCTATATTCCTTAGCCATTTACCGCACCTCCCGCATTTGATAATTCCATTGCGATTTCACACTCTGTTTCCAGGTATACTTTTTCTATATCCTCATTTGGCGTATACTTATATCTGCCTATTTTTTCTCTTACCGGAAGATTTAAAATATTTTTTATATCCGTTCCCTTTTTAAGAGCATCATTAGCCTGCTGATGGAACTCCAAAATCAGCTTCATCATATGCAGCTGTTTTTTCGGAGGCGTATAGGTATCTATCGAATGGAATGAATTTTGATGCAGAAAATCCTCACGAATCGAACGTGCCGTTTCCATCTTTAATCTGTCCTCTGCCGACAAAGCATCCATACCAACCATTTTTACTATCTCTTCAAGCTCCGCTTCTTCCTGCAAAAGGAGCATCATCTTATTTCTGAATATCATCCAATCCGGAGAAACATTTTCATCAAACCATTCCTTTAAACCGTTAAGATACAAGGAATAGCTGTTCAGCCAATTTATAGCCGGGAAGTGACGCTTATATGCCAAGGCACTGTCAAGTCCCCAGAACACCTTTACAATTCTCAATGTCGCTTGGGTAACCGGCTCCGAAATATCTCCTCCCGGAGGTGATACCGCACCTATAACAGAAAGTGAACCGACTCTTTCATCTGAACCGAGTGTTTCAACCAATCCCGCACGCTCATAGAACTGTGCAAGGCGGCTGCCCAAATATGCCGGATAGCCTTCTTCACCAGGCATTTCCTGCAAACGTCCCGACATCTCTCTCAATGCTTCTGCCCATCTTGATGTCGAATCCGCCATCAACGCAACGGAATATCCCATATCACGGAAGTATTCCGCAATTGTAATTCCCGTATAAATAGATGCCTCTCTTGCCGCAACCGGCATATCCGACGTATTTGCGATAAGGACTGTTCTCTGCATGAGAGATGCGCCTGTTTTAGGGTCTTTCAGCTCCGGAAATTCATTTAATACATCCGTCATTTCATTGCCACGTTCGCCGCAGCCTATATATACAACAATATCAGCCTCCGCCCACTTGGCAAGCTGATGCTGAATTACGGTTTTTCCGCTTCCGAACGGTCCCGGAACTGCCGCAACTCCGCCCTTTGCTATCGGGAAAAATGCATCTACAACTCTTTGACCTGTGATAAGCGGTGTATTAAGTGGCAGCTTTTTCTTGTATGGTCTGCCCTTTCTTACTGGCCATTTTTGCATAAGCTTAACTTCTTTATCACCGTTTTCGGTTGAAATGACAGCAACAGTATCTGTAACCGTATATTCACCGCCATTAATGTTTTTTATCTTTCCCTTTATTCCATAAGGAACCATTACCTTATGTGACACAACAGGAGTTTCCGGCACTTCTCCTATAATATCTCCGGCAATTACATCATCACCTGTTTTCTTTACAGGCTTGAATTTCCACTTCTTATCACGGTCAAGTGCCGGAACCGATGCACCTCTTTCAAGGCTATTGCCGTAAATCTCCATAATCTTAGTTAAAGGACGCTCAATACCGTCATAAATTGCACCGATAAGTCCCGGTCCAAGCTCAACTGAAAGAGGTTCGCCTGTTGTTACAACCGGTTCGCCCGGCTTTAAGCCAGACGTTTCCTCATAAACCTGAACAGAGGCATCGGCACCGTGCATTTCTATAATTTCTCCGATAAGCTGCTTTTCGCTTACAGCTACAACATCGGACATACTTGCATCGTTCATGCC
>USPO01000035.1 GCA_900556575.1 uncultured Eubacteriales bacterium | reverse complement strand
AAGCCAGTCGGCAATCCCCATATTTCGCATATCGTCAATATCTCGTGCAAGGTCAAGGAAATATTCAATTTCTGTTTCGGCAGGCTTTAAATCACCTACATTTGCTACCCATATTCTGTCCGCACCCATGTCATATGCCTTTGTCATTTCCTCTCGGATAAGTCCCGGCTGTGATGACGAAAGCCAAAGATATGCATTTGGACGTCCGTAGTACGAAAGATGATAATATATTCCCGCTCCGCCGCTTCTTTCACGCTCCGACTCGGTCGGCAGCTGACGTATATATCCGAAATTATCATCAGGCCACATAAGTGTCACATAGTCCGGAATTTCGAGTCCGCCATTGTACATATCGAGCATTTCCTTATACGGAATAAATACCTGCGGAACGTCCGATATATCCTGTCCCTCTTTTACAACCTCGTCCTTTAATATATTTGTCTGCGCCTGTAGTATTTCCGCCATAGCGGTTTTACTGTCCATATTTGTGTTAAAGCTTCCATCATGTACACCACGCATACCGAGAGTATATGTATTCTCGTATCCGCCGTTTGCTTTTGCTCTTTCTCTCCAGTAATCGGTCAGAAATTCCTTGTTATCTACGGCATTTCCGTCATTGTCCTTATCTGTCCAGATATACGCAACCGTATGCTTTGCATCATCCGTTATGGTACTTCCCCACGAATTTTTGTCAGTCAATGTTTTCTCCGGATTTTCGGCAGTCCATTTCTGCTGATAATCGTAAAGCTCACCGAGATTATTTCTAAGCAGCGGCTCCGCATGAGATGAACCCATAACAATTCCGTATTCATCGGCGAGCGCCGCATTGCCCTCCGTCACATTGAAAGCCGTTGAATATGTATGCATTGCCGGCCATAAATAATTTGCCTTTAATCTAAGAAGAAGTTCAAAAATCTTTGCATAGGTTTCATTATTCATATTTTTACCTGTGCTGCCCATTGATTTTGACCACTCCGACATATTAAACTCGTCATTCAGGAAAATACCCCTGTACTTAACAGACGGCTCTCCTTCCGTATATCCGCCCTCCGGCAGATTTACATATAATGAATCTGCGTGTCCCGGTTTTGTATCCGCCCAAAATCCCCATGGTGATACTCCCATTTTCTCGCATAAATCATAAATTCCGTAAATAGTACCGCGTTTATCACTTCCTGCGATTACGACAGTACCGTTAATATTCTGAATAGTAAAGCTTTCCCACTTGTCCTTGATTTCCGAAACATCAAGTTTTCCGCTTTCCGCAAGTGAATCGACTGCTTCACTCATTCCGAGCGTTCCTATTATAACGTCTGTATCTGTTTTTTCAACATTCTCGGCAATTCCGAGAGCTGCTGTCATTGACTGCATATCTTCCGACCATACAAATGCTTTTAAACTTCCTCCGTCAGGTTTTGCTGCCGTATCTTTAAAATTGAAAGTTCCTCCGTCACTTCCCGCCTTAATTGTATTCTCCGACTTTACAACACCTGCAAGCGAACCGTCCGCATTATATGCCGCAGTGAAACACCATGCATCCTTTGATGGTGACGAGGCTATCTCAACCGTCATTTTATCGCCGTCAATGTATATACCTTCCGTCTTTACTTCCGTATGTCCGATTGTGTTCGTTATCTCCGCTTCCCTGCCAGTAACTGTTTTCATATCCTGTTTCAGGTCATTTACAGCACGGATAACACCCGCATAATCAGAGCCGTCAACATACATTGACGGTGTCTTATTTGCACTTACAAGCTCAATTCCGCCGTTTTCTCCGCTCATTGATACATACCCCGATACCGCCGCATCATTTTCAGGCTCCGCCGCAAGTACTGTAAAAGATGTACCGAGCGGAAGTATCATAGCCGCCGACACAGCCGCCGAAATACTTTTTCTTAACATAACATATACCTCCATATCCGTATTAATTTATTTGGCAGTATAATAACCGCCGCCGATTATTTAATTGTATATATTTTATCACAATTTAATTAAAGTTTATATAATTATATTGCAATTTTTAATTATTTATTGTATTATATTAATATATATCTAATCGGAAGGGTGTTATAATGAACAAATTTATACTAAACCATGAAACAAAACCCAAAAGAAAAAACTTTCAGCTGCATCACCATGCCTCATACGAAATGTTCATAATGATGAGCGGAAAAACAACAGTACTTGTTGATGATAAATTAATCAATCTGAACGGAAGAGATATCATGCTTTTAAAACCGGATATTTTACACAAAAACTCAGGTGAAAAAATTCATGACCGATATTCCATACACTTCACAAGAGAATATCTTTCCGATTATTTTTCTGATAAGCTTATTGACTCGATTACGGGAATTTTCAAAAACAACAAGCTTACTGTGACGAACAATGCTTTCAATGATATAATCAAGCTTATATATAAAATAGAAGAAAATCAAGATTATGCCTGTATTCATACCGCCGAAATTGCGGCTGTTTTAAGCGACAAAAACAACCTTATTTCAAGTGATACAAGAAAGGTATCAAAAACTTCCGACAGTATACTCGAATATATAAAGAAAAATTATTCCGTAATATCCGGACTTGATGACATTGCAAGAGATTTGTATATTTCCAAGCCTTATATGTGTCATATATTTAAAAAGGAAACGGATATTACAATTTCCGACTATCTGAACAGTATAAGGATAAACAATGCCTGTGAATTTTTAAGGAACGGAACAAAAAGCATTACCGAAACAGCAACAAAATGCGGCTACAATTCCGCCGCTTATTTCTGCCGTATGTTCAAAAAAATAATGAAAGTAACTCCGAAAGAGTACCGGAAAATCCGAAACGAGCAAATATAAAAAGTTTCAATTAAATAAGGGTATGCCGCAAAACATACCCTTATTTTTCACGCAGCGAGTTTTTTCAATGCATTGCTGTATTCTGTTCTTGTATATCCCAGACCTACTATAAAGTCCTCCGTCAGTCCTCCGTTTATCATTCGGCATAGTGCATCTATTTTTCCTTCCGTCAAGCCTTCATTTCTTCCTTCTTTCAACCCTTCGCTTCTTCCTTCTTTCAACCCTTCTTCTCTTCCTTCTTCTTTTCCTTCTCTGAAGCTGTCCTTTCTCATTGCTTCTTCCTGATATTGCTGATCAAATAATACATCCAACATACTGTATACCTCACTTTCTCTGCTTTCTAAATATTCCTTTAATATATCCTCGTTCTTGCAAATCCTTAAGGTTTCCGTTATTGCCTCTGCCTTTGTTTTGCACACCCTGCACTGCTCCGTATATATTTTTACAAACATTATATACTCATGTATTATTCCCTTTTCCCTCATCGTTATAACCTCTGCTTCCGCATCAAACGGCACATAAATATCAGGGAATATATCTTTCCTTATTGATATTCTCGGCGGTACCTCCTTTTTGTCTCCCGTATATATTACATATAGCTCCGGAACTGGAAGTTCCATTCTCTTCGATGAATACATATACAATGAATTGTTATGTATATACTCCTGATATGTTTGAATTAGATATATCAGCAGCCTGATTATTATATTCACTGACCATGTACTTTGAGCCTCTACAAGTATTATAAGCGTATTCCTTACTTTAAATCCTAAGTCATTGTATATCTTATTCACTATTACATGAGTTAGCGTTATCGGTGTTATATCTTCTACCGTTGCCGCTGTATCTTCCGGATGAAGCTCCTTATACATTTTCAGTATATTTGCTTTATCCTTAAACAAATCCGTAAATACAGAATCCTTAACCTTTCTGTTCACCTCTGCCGCATTCTGCTTTGCTGTCTCTTCCATCGGTATCATCTCCCGTCTTTTTTATTTATTTTATCACATTTTATTATAAAAATCAATAGATTTCAAGCCATTTGTTATTGTCTTTATATCTTTCAATTAAATTTAAAAACTAAAAAGGTCATTTGCAAAAATCAACAGCAAATGACCTTTTCACTTTCAATTATTTCACATACTTATCCAATATATCAGCATAATCATCAAAGCTGTGAGCTCCTACAAGCTTTTCTGCCGGCTTTCCGTCTACAAATACAATAACAGTCGGAATTGATACAATGCCATAGGTTGTACATAAAGGTCCGTTTTCATCAACGTTTACCTTTCCTACCTTCGCCTTTCCGGCATACTCCTCTGCAATCTCTGATATTACAGGTCCGACCATCTGACATGGACCGCACCATGCTGCCCAGAAATCAACAAGCACAGGCTTGTCCGACTTCATAACCTCTCCGTCAAAATTTGAAGAATTTAATGTTATTTCCATTGTTTTTTTCCTCCTATATATTAACTCGACAATTATAAATTGTCTGTTTATGAATTGGCATTAATAAATCCAATCATTTTCTTATTAATTATTCAGCTGTCAATTTTTTTACTTACATATTTTTTATCGCTGACCTTACATATAGCCTTGCCGCTTGTCAAATCCACTACCTTTGCAATAAACGCATCCGTATCATCAAGCGAACATACTACCTTAAATGTCACTTCGTTTTCATATATCGTATCTTCCGTAGTATATCCATCCTGCGACAGCATATACTGGATTTTTCCGACAAGAGTATAGTCAACCTTAACATCAACAATATTGCATTTTTCTCTTATGATAGGCTGTGCCGCAAGAAGTCCGTCTCTTGCCGATGAACTGTATGCATGAACAAGTCCGCCCGTACCCAAAAGAGTACCTCCGAAATATCTCGTGACTACAACAGCAACATCCACAAGCCCCGGCTTTCTGATCGCATCAAGTACAGGCATACCTGCCGTTCCTCCCGGTTCTCCGTCATCACTGTAACGGAAGATATTGTTTTCATCTATTACATAGGCATATACATTATGCCTTGCATCGGAATATTTTGATCGCATTGCAGCCAAATATTCCAATGCCTCCGCCTCGGTGCTTACAGGCTTTACATTCGCTATAAACTTTGACTTTTTCTCTACAAGCATTGCCTGAGCCTCTCGCTCAACTGTCTTATAGCAATCCTTTTTTGACATTTCATTCCTCCACTAAATAAGAATGTATTTTCTTAAACATAATTTCATCTACCATAAGCTCCATTTCGGTACCCTCCGCACCGTAATTTTCACTTATAACTTTCTGATTATCATGAAGTTCACTCACAAGCTGCCCTTCACTGTACGGAATTACAGCTTTAACACGTTTTTTTGCTCCCGGAGCGGTATCCGCCAATGCAGCAATAAAGCCGTCAAGATTTTCATGCGTCTTAGCACTTATATAAACATTATTTCCGCTCCTCATAATTGCCGGTCTGCCGTTTTTATCGCACTTATTAAACACATACAGCTCGGGCTTTCCCGCCGCCCCTATATCATTTAATACATTCTCAACAACCTTAATCTGATTATCCATCTCAGGACTTGACGAGTCTATAACATGAATAATAACATCGGCAACAACCGCCTCTTCAAGAGTTGATTTAAATGCCTCTATAAGGTGATGCGGCAGTTTTCTTATAAATCCAACCGTATCAACAAGCAAAATCTGTCTGTTATCATCAAGTGTAATTGCCCTTGACGTAGGGTCAAGCGTTGCAAAAAGCTTATCCTCCGCAAACACCTGTGCATCTGTCAAAGCATTAAGCAAAGTCGATTTACCTACATTTGTATAACCAACCAAAGCCGCCGTTATTGTACCGTCCTTACGCCTGCGTTCGTGAATAAGACTCCTGTGCTTTTTCAGCTCCTTAATCTGTGACTCCAATGCACCAATTCTACGCATTATATGACGTCTGTCTGACTCAAGGCGGCTTTCACCCGGACCTCTTGTACCTATTCCGGCACCCATCCTTGAAAGCTCTGTTCCCAGACCCCTAAGTCTTGGCAGTCTGTACCTAAGCTGCGCAAGCTCAACCTGAAGTTTACCCTCACCGCTTTTTGCACGCATTGCAAATATATCCAATATAAGCAACGAACGGTCAAGTACCTTTACTCCGAGCAAATCTGTGATATTTCTTGTCTGAACCGGTGAAAGCTCATCATCAAATACTACCATATCAGCATTATAAACCTCAACCGCCTCTTTCAGCTCCATGAGTTTTCCCTCGCCCATATAAGTTCCCGCCTCAAGGTCACTCTTATTCTGTATCACAGAGCATATTACCTCACCTCCGGCTGTTTCTACAAGTTCCTCAAGCTCGGCAATAGACTCATCTGTCGTATCATTTATATAATCAACTCGTCCGGTATGAACTCCGGCAAGGATTACCTTTTCTTTTTCTTTATCTAAAATTTCCATATATCACTTTACTATTCTATACTTTTTTACTCTCATTTTCAATATTGATGCAAGTCCATCCGCCGTACCTCTGTTTATTCCCGATTTTTCAAGAATACTTACCTCTCTCCTGCTATGGAAAAAGAAGAAGTACTTCGGTGTTTCGATTACCTCATGCATTGTATCATAATCAAAATGCTGAAGACTGCCGTCTGTTTTTTCCGTCATTCCCTTATCATAGAAGGCAAAGAATATAGATGATTTTTCATTCTTAGCCTCTTTATATGGCTTTTTATAGGCATTTCTCGGATATATCACCATAACCGCACCTATCCAAACAGGCACAAATGCATATACAAGCGGCAAATGCTTTAAATATGCTGTTATTCCTACAACCAGCAAAACTATACCTACAATTGTCAGTATTATTCTTGCTGTTTTCCAGCTTTCACGATAATAAATCTTGTACAATGCCTTTAAATTTTCCGGATTTGTATCCGTTCTTCCGCCGGCAAGACGCTTGCTTTCCTTTGACTGAAGCTCCTGTTCCATTATATTCCTCCAATCATGCGTTTAAGCAGTCCTCCGACCGCCTCTGCGCCGAATGACAAAATCATATATACACCAACCGAAATCATAACACCGGCAACCATTCCGGTGGCTTCCGCCGACTGATAGTACATAATAACCGACATAATCGCAAGTACTCCGGTTATAAGCGGAAATTTTACGCAAAATCCAAGGCGGCACGCATGGAAACAGCATATACAAAATATCAATATAGGATTAAGCAGCGTCCAAAATACTTGCCAAAGAATTGTCTGACCTGTTTCTCCCATAAACACAAAGAACAGCGGTAAAATATGAAAGCATATAATTGCCGCTACTATATACATTTTAGAGTCTTCCATAGAAAACTTGCTTGTTTCTATAAATCCTCTCTTTTTCTTTAAAGATTTTCTTGCCATTAAAAAATAAATACTCCTCTCAATATTTAGAAAATATATTTCTAATTAATTCTGACCGGCTCTCCGTTCTCACTAAGATACTTTTTCAAATCCATAATTTCAATTTCTCTGAAATGGAACAGACTTGCAGCAAGAACAGCATCTGCCTTTGCATCTCTGAACGCCTCAAGAAAATGCTCCATCTTGCCCGCACCGCCTGACGCTATTACAGGTATTCCCGCATTTTCGCTTATTATTCTTGTCAGTTCAATATCATAGCCTGCTTTTGTTCCGTCACAGTCCATACTTGTCAAAAGTATTTCTCCCGCTCCGAGTTCCTCAGCTCTTTTTGCCCATTCTACGGCATCTATTCCTGTATTTACTCGTCCGCCGTTCAAATAAACATCCCAGCCGCTGCCATCCTCACGTTTTTTCGCATCAATTGCAACAACAACACACTGTCTGCCGAATTTTTCTGCTGCGTCTGTGATAAGCTGCGGATTTTTAATAGCTGAACTGTTTATTGAAACCTTATCGGCACCGGCATTTAAAATTCTTCTGAAATCCTCAACAGTTCGGATGCCTCCGCCGACCGTAAACGGAATAAATACATTTCTTGCTACCGCATTAACCATATCCGTTACCGTTTCTCTTGCATCCGACGAAGCGGTTATATCCAAAAATACAAGCTCATCAGCTCCTGCCTTATCATATACCTTTGCACATTCGACCGGATCTCCGGCATCTATTAAATTAACAAAATTCACACCCTTTACCACTCTGCCGTTTTTTACATCAAGGCAAGGGATTATTCTCTTTGCATACATATCCGTAATTTCCTTTCATTACTTTATTAAACCCACGAATTTTCTTAGTATCTTCATACCCTCTTCACCGCTCTTTTCCGGATGGAACTGTGCGGCAAATACATTGCCGCTCTCAACCGCTACATCAAGCTTAGTGCCATATTCAGCCGAAGCACTTACTATACTCTTATCCTCCGGCTGAATATAGTATGAATGAACAAAGTAAACAAAGGAATTATCCTCGAACAGTCTGCTTTCCTTTTCAAGTTTAATACTGTTCCAGCCCATATGCGGAATTTTAAGACCGCAGTCCGGTATTTTTACAACTTTGCCTTTAAATATTCCAAGTCCCTTAACTCCCGGTGTCTCCTCGCTTTCCTCAAACATAAGCTGTAAACCGAGACAAATTCCCAAAAACGGCTTTCCGCTCTTAGCTGCAGTTTTTACAACATCTATAAGTCCGGCTTTTTCCAAATTTCTCATACAGTCGCCGAACGCTCCGACTCCCGGCAGAATTACAGCGTCTGCCTCAAGTATCTTTTCTGCTGATGACGTTATTTCACATTCAGCACCTATATAATCAAGTGCATTCTTAACACTGTGCAGGTTTCCCGCACCGTAATCTATTATTGCAATCATCTTTTAGTTTCCTTTCTTGGGAGAATAATCTCCGTTTGTGTATTTTTATTTTAACTCTGCTGCAATACTGCTGCATAAAGGCTCAAATTCCTTTGTCATAATCATTGCATGAGCTGAAGTCTCGTATCCTTGCTGATACTCAAATCCTTTTTCCCATCTATTATACTTCTCCGGCTCTGGAACAGATATGCTTACAACTCTCGTTATTCTGTTATTTTCATCGTAGAATGCAGCATATATCGAGCTTTTCTGCGGAACATTCTCCCATTCAAATTCAAAGCCTGCCAAATCATTTCCGTCATCATCCTTCATATCGATTTGCTTTATTGATGCATATGGTTCTGTTTCTGTCGGCTCTGCTGTTTCTGTTGGTTCAAGTGTTTCTGTCGGGTCTGCCGGGTCTTCCTGTTCCGGTGTTCCCGTCGGTTCTATCGGTTCTGTTGTTTCAGCAGAACATACATGAATATAATCCTCCTCTGCCAATTCGGGAATATCATATAAGAAATACTTTCCTGTACTTTGAGAATTTAAAAGTATATGATCCTCATCTTTGTTAAACACTTTTGTTCCCTTTGCAAAATATCTATGCCTGTCAAAATCATTATCATCCCATGTGACATCAACACTATAATATTTATCATCAAGTATAATATAGTTCCATGCATGAGTTTTACTTACTCCATACGCATTTTCTACTCCCAATGCATTCAACGCAAGTCTGAAGGTCTTTGCATATCCTTCACATACAGCGTCTGTTTCCGGATTATCATCCAATACACCCATTATTGTATGTGCATAATGAGTATCAAGCGCTACTCCGTCATCATCATAGCCGTATTTAACCTCGTCACAGATGAAGTTCTGCAAATATTCAGCTATTGTATAATTGCAGCAAAAATCTCTGTTTCTTATATCATCCAGCCACTCCGTAAGCTTTGTATCAAATACTGTATCATAAGAGTTTCTCTCTGCTCCGGATGCGCAATCATCTCCGGCACAGACATAAATCTGCTTAGCTTTATTATTAATCACATCACCGCCGGTTAAAATGCTCAAATCCAGCCAATAAAACTCCGGGTGATCATACATAAACGGAAAATAAACCTCTGATACCTCACTGAATGAAATATCATACTCCAAATTACATATTTCAATAGGATAATATGTTTTAGGTTCACCATTTACACGAATTATCACCGGACTTATATTTTTCCTATTATTCTCAAATGAAACACATAAGTCATATAAAGTATCATAAAGCTTTCTTTTGTTTTCGGCATTATCACGCTTAAGCATATCCTGATATGCATATCTCGAATTAGTTCCATAGTCAAAAAAGTTCGCTGCGGCAGTTCCTTCGTAAAGCAAAGCACTGTCATCGTCTTCCTCAACGCTGTTCTTAATCTTCTCGGCAGCAGCATCATCTATAACAATAACGTTATTTTCCGCTCTGCCTGACG
>USPO01000034.1 GCA_900556575.1 uncultured Eubacteriales bacterium | reverse complement strand
TGCAGTAGGTCCCGGTATAGTTGGAAACATTTCACAAAATGCGGGAGATGATATTCGCAAGGGCGTGCTTGCAGGCTGTATTTTCCCACTTGTGCTTGTTATTCTGACTTTTGTGATTTCCCAAAAAGCTAATATAAACAGGCAAGAATGAAAGATTATGACTATTTGAACTGTATTGTTCAAAAAATAAAGAAAGCTTATTAATGTCAATATTTCTAAAAAAAGCATTTGCTGTCATATCTGCTTCCATGATGCTTGCAGCTTGTCCTATTTCTGCACAGGCAGCAACACTGAAAACAGAGAATGGAATAAAATATATTCTGAGTGACAGCGGTGAATCCAAAGCTTACACAGGCTGGCTCAGAAAGTCGGGCAAAAAATATTATTACAAGGACGGCATTATGAAAAAATACTGCTGGCTTCATGCAAACGGAAAACGCACCTATTTTCTGCAAAAAGACGGTTCAATGGCTGTCGGAAAGGTCATAATCTCGGGAAAAGAATATGAATTTGACAATAACGGCAGGCTCATTTATGCTTGGAAAGTCTTTGTAAACCAAAAAGAACTTGAATTTGACAGCTCCGAAGCACCGTTTATAGAGGGTAACACTTTAATGATACCCGTCTATAAAACTGCTGAGGCACTGGGCTACAAGGTCAGCTTTGATGAAACCAGCGAAACCGTTACAATAAATGATGATTATATTCAGAAAGCAACTCTTACGAACGGTTCGGACACGGCTGTTTTTGAGGGACATCCGATATCTGATTGATATTCACGCCGATCCTGTTCATCGCCTTATAGACATCTGTCAGCTCTTTAAGATTGAAAACCTTAATGCTCCCTTGAACAGAAATGGTGCGAATATAGGTTCCTGTTCTCATTCCCAGCTTCTTGGATCGGTCAGAAATAATAGCCCATTCTTTAGGCGAATAACCAATAAGTTTCATTATCCTATCTTTTCCATACGGCATAGTATTTACCTCTTTTTACAATTTGGGGTATTAGGGGTGTTTACCCCTATAATTATCTGAAATTACAGATAATGGGAAAAGGTATATACCTTTTCTATGCTTGCTATTTATTAAGCCACCACCCGCTTCCGTCCACCAAAAGCCTTGCAAACAACCGTTTACGGAGAAAAGTATCTACCTTTTTCAACAGCAGTCTGGCAGAAAAAATATTATTTTTGCTTTTTATTAAAATGATGCGTTTTTACAGATGATGTTGTTTCGTCAGGTTCGCTGTACTTGTTTTCTTCTTCAATTTTTTTGTATGCTTTATAAAACAGCTGAAAGTAGTATTTAAGACCTGCCAAGCTGCACTGCAAAATAATTATTAAAATTACTTTTTCCATATTTCGTTACTCCTTCTTTGAACTTCCCAACATAAAATCAATAAATGCACGCCTCGGGATCCTTACACGTTTTCCTATTTTAATGACTGGAAAACCTAAACTATCAGGAGCATTTCTTGCTGTTTGTATAAGGGCCTTTGCAGATGTTCCAAGTACATCTGCAACCATTTGCGGCACAAGCAGTTCAAGCTCGCTTTCCTTTAAATCCTCTAAAGTACATTTACTTGCCAATTTCTTCTTCCTCCTCGTTTTTTAAAAAAGCTTTCAAAGCCGGCAAACTGATTTTATTGGTTTCACAATTTCCAAGAAATTTATTGCACTGAGAACAATAAGCTCTTTTGCCGCCTGTAATATTGAGATCATTATACATATCATTATTATCAGATTCAGAACCATCAAAGGAATGATGATATATTACGGTTCCCTCTGCGTGCTGTCGAACATAAAAACCATTACATCCGCAAAACGGGCATTGCGTCAGATCTGAGAAATTTATTGCCTTTTTCATCGTAGCTTGCTTCTCCTTTTAATTAAGCCTATCATTTGTAAGAAAATCGCAAAGCAGCAGTCCTATGAGTATTATGGATATTTCAGTCATCATTCATTTTGTTCCAAACATCTCTGCACATGAAAGTATCGGCAAGTGAACCATGAGCCTGACCTCTCCACGGAATATTATAATAGGAAGCCGCTGTTGATAACTTTTGCCACCGATATCTCAACCTTTCGCTATCCCATTCGCCGTATAATTCTGAAAATTTTTTCATGCAGCATCTAAGCTCAGGCGTATCATTTTCAAAATCAAAGCCATTTTCTTCAAGTGCCTTGGAAATAAAATGCCAAGTCAATGTTGTATGCAACAGCTACTTTAGCTCCGGACATTATTTTTGATATCAGCGGTGCTATATCAGACATCAATGGAGCATTTTTTACCATTTGTGGGGAAATATGATTTATAGCTTCAGCTGCCGTCCATTCCGTTTTATGCTCAGGACGAATATAACTATTAAGCAGTATTTCGCCGCTATTGTTCATAACCGATATCTGTAGAATCTCATCTGCTTCAGGATCAAGTCCTGTTGTTTCAGTGTCAAGAAAAATAACGTCACAGCTTTTTTCATCAGGATTTGTCATTTATTCAATCCTCCTAATTATAAAATATCACTATGTTAATAAGTAAGAGTAAGTTCATAATGTTAATCACCAGAAGCTTTCTGTAATTTTCTCCTTCTTCTTCTGCTTCAAATATTATAGAGGCAGTTCCTATAATAAACACAAGAGATAAAATACATATAATAATCTGTAACCACAGCGGCATTGACTTAAACGATTCAATCATAAAAACAATGTCAATCATATTTTAGCCTCCGTTACTTGCTATTTATAAGCTCTTATTGCGTGCTCGAAAATCGCATATAATTTCTTTGTATTGAGGAGTGCAGGATTTGTCATTTTTCTATTCCTCCTTAACATCGCTCTCAAGCATAAATCTAAAATAATTGAATTTGGATTTGATTGGCGGAAGATCTGTTCTTGAAATTCTGTATTTCAGCTCTTTGTATTTTAAAAGCAAATAATCATATCTTTCCAACCACTCTTTATGACTTGGAATTTTTTTTACAATGATGCTGAAAATAATCTGCATCTCATCTTCGGAAAAAGAATTATCACACGCCTCAGCAAGAAACTCAAGATTTTCATTGCTGTATTTATAAGCTTCTGAAACCGTTTCTTCTGTTTCCAGTACTTCAGCCTGAATGTTTTCATCATCTTCATAATCATCTAACATCATCTGTTCATGATGATTAGGCTTTATAAAAAACGTAATATACTCATATGCGTGACCATTACGCTTGCACTCATATGTAAAAGTTACATCCGTAAGCTCCGTTAGTGCTTTTTGACATATATCGACAACATCACGCTTGAAATATTTCCAAGGCATATTTGGATTTACCTTTAGCCAGTCGATAAGCTCTGCCAGTCTTATTTTCTTTTTACCTACACCCTCGTATTCCTTCATCAGCATATAGAACTTGATCTGATTTGCTGAGTTAAGCCGCATACTGTATTTCAGCTTCCTGCTGAAATATCCGTCTTTGGCAAGGTCAAAGAACAAATCTACAGCTCTATCGTGACAGTCAAGGGTAACAATCCATCCTTTTGTACTATCTTTTTTCAACTCAACCTCTTTAAAAAGCTGAAAAGCAATAAACTCGCCGGTTTCTGAATTCGGCAAAAAAACACATCTTCCAAGCAAAGCTTCAACATTCGTTCTCAGCGTTTTATACCTCAAATCGTTTATTCCGAGATTCTTCTGGAATTCCTTAAGAGTAAAAACAACCTTCCGGGTAGATTTATCCCTCGGATTGATTCGAGACATATATTTATCAAGAACTTTAAGCTCATTAGTGCAAAACTTTTCCGAACGCATAAGATTGAGCCTATGAGACATCTCGATAACGTGTTCTTTTTTTTCAGCCATTTTTTCACTTCTTTTCTGAAAACCAACAGTCAAGCTATCAGTTGTTAGTAAGCTTGTTTATAACAATCTTGTTTATATACCTGTTATAAGCTTGTTTACGGATTCTGCAAACCCTTTTGTAGAGCGGATTTGCAGACATAAAGGTGAGGAGCAATTACCCAAAGGTGAGGACTAATGCCTAAAAGGGTGAGGAGTAATTGCATTTAAAGGTGAGGACTAATGCCCAAAAGGGTGTGAAAAGCCTTGTTTTTATATTTACAGGCAAATTATGAATGGCAGAACCTAAAGGTGAGGATTGATTTCAAGCCCCTTTTCTCCTGTTCACAATCTGCCCCTGCCGTCTCGGAAAGAAAATATGTAATTCTTCATCGGAAATATGTAAAATATCACATATCTTATACATTTCATCGGAAGTAAAGGGGCTATATCCCATTAGTTTTTTTGAAAGAGTACTTGGATCAATATTGATCAATCTTGCTAAACTTTTCTGATCGACATCTTCTTCAAGAAATTTAGCTCTTAATCTTACAAATGGTTTTGCCATTTTTATCAGCCTCACTTTCCCAGAAATCAAGGATTTTCAGCGATGCGCTTAAAATTGTCTGTGACTTGTATGTAATACTATACCCGTTAATATATTGGTACAGCTGCTGAACAGTACTGAGCTGTGCCCCCCTTCTGTTAAGCTCTACAAAAAGGTCCTTCTGAGTTTTGCCCAAAGCTGCAAGTCTCGCTTTAATTATTCTTCCTGTGTTAATATCCACATTTATCCGCCTTTCTTTTTCTGATGTATTCTTTAAGCGTTTTATTAGACAGCCATATATGGTTATCTTCAAGGAAATCAAGCATAAAACCAATAGTTTGTCCGCTGTCTATCATAACATTAAGAGCTGCGATGATATGTGCCGGAACCTGCCCTACTGATCTATAGCATTTGCTGCCATAATCATCTTCATTTTGGTATGCAGTCTCCAAAGCACCTACACGCCGCAGGAGAGCTTCTTTCTCCAACACTTCAATTCTCCTTGACAAGCTATCAAAATCGCTTACAGAAGCTTGTAGTGCGCTGTACGAGCCTGTTTGCCTTATTGATGGCAAAACTTCGTGAGTTACCCAGCGTTTAAATGGCTTTGCCTGTGGTTTGTCTGAACGCAGTATTACGCTGTATAAACCGCTTTCATTGATAAACCACGTTTCTCCCTGACGGGGTAAGTCAAACTTACGGCGTTCATCTTCATCAAGCCTATCTGCAACAATACGGGAATTTGAAAGTTCCAGAACATCACACACATCTTTCAAAACCCACCAGATTTCATTTTTTACCGCTATTGTTCTTATAGTTGTGTCATTATATTTCCATACGTCAATATTATTCATTTTACAAAACCTTTCAAAACTCATTGACTTTTTATTTTATATGATTTATAATAAAAATGTATATTTGCTTAATAACATTACATTGTGTTATTTAAATCGTATAATTTATTCTATTATAACTCGATATATCGAATTTCAGCATTATTAACAAATAAATGGGGAGTTTTTATATGTTCTATGACAATCTAAAAGCAGCCTGCGCCAACAAGGGCATATCTGTTACAGCAATGCTTAAGAAATTCAAAATATCAACATCAAACGGTACTGCTTGGAAAAACGGAGCATCTCCCTCAGCTGATATTGCTGTTCGATTTTCCGAATTTCTTGGGGTGACAACAGATTTTTTACTAAAGGGGATTACTCCAAATGACAATTTTAAGATTAGTGATTTGGAAGCCGAATGTTTAAATAGATTTTCACTTTTAAATGACCTTGACAAGGGCAGGATACTTGATCGAATGGAAACAATATATGAAAACTACTCACACGACGAAAAAGAAGATGTATCATAATGACATCATTTAATTAGTTTAGGAGGGTATAATGAAAGAACAGGATTTAGAAACAAAAAAATACCAATGTCAATATTGTGGTAGATATGAGTGTGAAATTAACCCTAACACTGACAAACCATATCATTTGTGTTATGATTGTAATGTTTTATTAAAGAATAAAATTATAGCTTATTGTGAAACAGGGAAGCATTATTATACCATTGATTTTGGAGAAAATAACATTCAGCACGATATCAGAAAAAAATGGAACACTCCCTATAGATGTTTGGATGGACATTACGTTCGATCAAAAGCAGAGGTAATAATTGATGATTGCTTATACAATCATAACATCGTCCATTGCTACGAAAAAGCAATTTTCATACCCAACCATCCAAACAAAATGCTCATTTGTGATTTTTACATACCAAACAGAGATTTGTATGTAGAATATTGGGGAATGGATAATGAGGATTATTCAGCAAGACGTGATGAAAAAATGGAGCTTTATTCTAGCATGGGCAAAAGGGTTCTTTCACTTGAGGATAATGATATAAAAAATATTGAAGATGTAATTTTTAGAGAGTTGAACGCAGACAGACGTTCGAAGTGACTCTGAACTAATAATAATGAAAACTATTGATGGGACAAAAAATTATAGGTGCTTCAAGTGAAGCTGTACCATCATCAATGGTAATTCAAAACAGTCATGAGGAAGTTCTTCAATGTTCAAGGCAACAAAATGTGACCTTGAACAACACTACGTTTAGAGGTTATAATCTAAAATATGTCCACTATTCCTTTACAGAACAAGGCATTTATATGCTAATGAGTGTTTTAAAAGGCGAATTGGCTGTCAAACAAAGTATAGAATTGATTCGTATTTTCAAATCAATGAAGGACTACATATATTCGAATCAAAATATGCTTGGAAGCCATATAATAGATAATCTCTTGGTACAAACTAATCAGAATACTTTGGCTATTGCTGAATTACGAGATAATATGATTTCTAAAAGCGATTTGCCTGAAATAATTAGGAGCTTTGGTTTCTCAGAAAACCAAGGTCAATATCTTATTTGTAAAGGTGAAATGGTGGAAGCAGGTATTGCGTATAAGGCGATATATGCTCAAGCAAAATCCACTATATTCATTATTGATAACTACATAGGTTTAAAAACCTTACATCTTCTGAAAGATGTAAATAATTCCATAAAAATATCTATATTCAGCGACAATCTTGGCCCCGGTTTATCACAACAAGAGTATAATGATTTTAAAAGGGAATATGGTATTAACGTTGATTTTAAAAAAACAATGGGAGCATTTCACGACAGATATATTGCCATTGACCTCGGTTTACCAACAGAACAAATATATCATTGCGGAGCCTCCTCCAAAGATGCCGACAAAAGAATCAATACTATATCGTTATTATCAGATAAAATCCCGTATCAGCAATTATTCAACAGTATACTGACTAACCCTCCGCTGCAGCTTCGATGATAAAAAATTCCCCACTGGGGAATGATAGAAAGTGATATATATGAAACGTACTAACACAGCTGTGTGGATGGAAAAGTACAACAGATGGCAGATAAAAGTTCAAAAAGACGGACTGAGAAAAACATTTTACAGCATCACTCCCAGAAGAACAGGGCAGCGTGAAGCTAATGCCAAAGCTGATGCCTGGCTTGATGAAAATATAATAAACACTCGTCTGAATGTCGAGAAAACAACAGCTGAGTATATCGAACAGCTTAAACTGACTACTTCCAAATCGCATTATACTCAATATGAATACTATATCCATAATTGGATAAATCCAAAGATCGGCAGGCTCAAAATTGAAGCTCTCAACGAACAGCATCTGCAAAGTATAATTAACTACGCATATAACAAGGGTTTGTCCAAGAAAACATTGCAGAATATAAAAGGGTGTATGACATCGTGGTTTAAATTTTGCTGTATGAATAAGTACACTACTCTTTTTCCTGAAAATCTGAGCATACCCAAGGGAGCAGCAACAAAAGAAAAAGCCATTTTACAGCCTGAGAATGTAAAAAAAGCTTTTTCTTTCTGATGTTACACTAAGAAAAGGTTCAGAGCAATATGATATTTATATTAACGCATATCGATTCCAAGTATTGACAGGAATGCGGCCGGGCGAAATTATCGGCTTGAAATGGTCAGATATAAAAGGAAAAGATGTTAACTTAAAGCGTTCAATTAATGTTTATGGTGAAGTGACTAAAGGCAAAAATGATAATGCTCGCCGAAGTTTTCAATTAACCGATTTTTCACAGCAAGTCCTTAACGACCAAAAGGAAATGCTTAAACAAAATGGAATAACTTCTAATTTTGTGTTTCCAAATGAATATGGTGATAATGTTGCCGAAAAAACATATTATCAGAGATGGCGTAAGTATCGAGATTATAATAAGCTATCGGCTAAAACCACACTATATGAGTTACGCCACACTTTTGTATCAATAACCAAATCTCTGCCTGAAGGATACCTCAAACAGCTTGTAGGGCATAGTAAGGACATGGACACATATGGTGTATATTCACACGAAATGGGTAGTGATAAGGACACTGCTGCAAAAATGATTCAAGATATTTTTGAGGGACTTATAAACGATCAATAAAAGATGAAATAACCCAATTTATAACCCACTTATTTATTTTATAAGCATAAACTACCTGACATTATTATCAACAAAGTGGCTTTAAATCAAGCTTATTGCTTAAATGCAATATTGATTTTTATAAAAATAAAGGAATGTACTCTTTCGAGTCCCTTGCAGCGCACCAACAAAAACCACGTAAACAAGCTGTTTACGTGGTTTTTGTTTTTTAAAATAACCCACTTTATAACCCATTTTTATTTTACTGATTATAGATGTTAGTATAAAAATCCGCAGCAAAGCTAAAAAATAGCCTGCTGCGGATTTCTTTATAAATTATCTGTTCATATCTTTTTCAGCCATACCCCTCTCATTTTCATCAATCTCAGCATCAAGGTCGGTATCAACAAGCTTATAGTTATAATCCTTGATATTTGGAAACATTGTCTCAAGTATCATTTCCTCAACATCTGCTTTTTCATTCGGCAGATTTCCGTCTCGGAAGTCCTGATACATTCCCATTCCGCTTAATTCATAGGAAAGAGCTTCAGCTTTCTGATTTTTACTATCAAAGTAAAATTCTATTGCAGGATCGTACATCAGATCGCCGTTCTGAGTATAGGTGTGTGCGACAAATACAACATCACCATTTCGCTCAATACAAAGAGGTTCTATTCCCTCTCCTGCTTCATACTTGCAGTGGAATTCTTTGCTGTATTGAAGAGCCGGACATATATCCACAAGCGCAGCGTAAAGCTCAGAGCTTCTGTCCTGTGTGTTAACCTTGGTAGAAGCAAGCTGTGCATTGACTTCTACAAGTCTTTTTTCTTTGGCTGCAAGCTCCTGCTCCTGAGGAAATACAGCATCGGCAGCAGCTTTTGCTTGCTCAATGTCTGCGCATATAGCCTGTAGTCCCTCCTCCTCTTTCATCAGGGTAATGCCAATACTGTTAATTACGTTATCAAGCCTGATAATATTACCACCGGCCTTTACGTTTATATCCATATTAAGCTCACCGTAATGATTTGTTGCACCTTGCAGATTTACCTTGATTTTCTTACTGAAAACATCGAGGAAAGCAGTCATTTCGAAGCCACAGTAAGAACCGATATGTACTTCTTTACCCTGCAATATATCCTTATTATCAAGAACAGCCTGACGTATAGCTTCTCCTGCCGCATCTTTTTCGTGATACTTCTTATCTCCCACAGTGACGGGATAGTAGTTCTTACCGTCCTCATTCTGTAAAGGCTGTTCTTTTTCAGCAAACTCCACATCTTTTTTCAGCTTGTCAATATAAGTCTCCTTAACCGACTTTTCTCGTGGAAGTATGGTATATGCTTTATCCTGCACAGCGTATTTCTGGGAAAGGAAAGAGGACTTTAATATATTAAGCTTGGTTATTTCAGTTTCAAGATCAATTTTCTCCTTGATAAGTGGATTGCCCATCAAAACAAGAGAGCCTAAAAAATCTTAAAAATAATAGTGTATATCCACACCATTTTCCACAGATATATAAATTTTCTCGATCATCATTCGGGCAAGACTATTTTTCTCCTCAACAGCAAGCGTTTCCCACCTGTTAAGCGGATCAAGAAGCGGTTTCGTATCAATTTTCTTAACACGCCTGTCAACAAGCATCAGCTTTTTCTCAAGCTCATTCTTTGAGCTGTGAAGCTTACCGATCCTGTCCTGAATATACCCGAAAAGCACCTCATCTGCATCGGCAAGCTTTTCCATAAGCTTTGAAGTTTCCGCTTCGATTTTCAGTATCTCTGAACGTATTTTTTCGACTTCGGTCGAAGGCTTTTTATCTGCTTTCCTTGCTATCTCAAAAGCCTCGATATGCTCTTTCATATCGTTATACACCAGCTCTTCCACCTGATCGACATTCATCTTGATACCCGAAGATTTACACCCACGAACGCTGTTGTAGCCGCTGCAAGTAAAGTACCGCCAGCTGCTTCCCGATTTAGGATTGTATGTATAATCGACCTTTACGGCGTGGTCGCAATGACCGCACCTGAGCAGACCCGACAGCCATGAACGGA
>USPO01000033.1 GCA_900556575.1 uncultured Eubacteriales bacterium | reverse complement strand
ACCTTAAAACCTTCGGCACCCCATGACACTAACCATAAATGAATTACGTCACCAGTCATTGTTTTCATCTCCTCTTACATTATAAGTCTATCGTTTATAGGCCTCTAAGTACTTATTAATATAGTACAGCCGTTATTATATTCTATTATAACACAACATAAATAATTATTCAATAGTAAATCACTTTAAATCTGTTACCTTATATGCTTTCAGCCATAATGACGGAATATTTATTCTGAAAATACCATCATCCGCCTGCATTTCCTCCACATCATAGGTTGTAACACATTTAATTCCTCTTACGTTATACCTTGCTACATCAAGCCTGATATTCTCACTTACATTTCCGCAATTTGCAACTACTATATACATATCATCATCATAGTAGCGCACAAAGCCATATACATATCCTTCTGTATATACACTTTCAAATTCTCCAAGTGAAAATGCCTTTGACTGATTTCTCAGCGAAATCATATTCGAATATCTTTCTCTTACACGTCCATCAGGATCTGTTTCATCAAATCTTCCCCATGGCATACATGAGCGGCAGAATGGGTCTCCGTATCCCTGAACGCCGACCTCATCACCATAGAATATACACGGAACACCGGGAAGGGTCATAAGCAGACCGGCAACAAGAGTTGCCCTATCCTGTGCAACAGTCAATGCATATCCATCAAGCTTGAAATGAGCCTGATATTCCTTATCAACCTCATGTCTTGAAGGAACACCTCCCATGAGAGTCATAATACGTTCAACATCATGACTTGAAACCATATTAAGCAATGAATAGTATGCCTGATGCGGATAATTTTCCTTCAAACTCATAAGCCTTGCATCAAGCTCCTTTGAGTTAATTCTGCCTAATGCTGCATCTATCAACGCATTTCTCATAGGATAATTCATTACAGAGTCAAGCTCATCTCCGGCAAAATATTTTCTTCTTTCTCCATATGCCATTTTATTGGAAGCATCTTCCCAAACTTCACCTATGATCACAGCATCATTGTCTACCGCCTTAACATTTGCTCTTAATTCTCTGACAAATGAGTCTGGAAGCTCATCAACTACATCTAATCTCCATCCTGAAGCTCCGGCTCTAATCCATTTTTTAACTATAGCATCATCACCTGAAAGCAAATATTCTCTTAATTCATCGCTGTTTTCTTCAACTTGCGGAAGGGTTTGCATTCCCCACCAGCTTTCATATACATTCGGCCAATCCATAAACCTGAACCATCTGTAATACGGTGATTCCTGTGACTGATATGCACCAACACTGTCATATTCTCCGTCTTTATTAAAATATTGACTATTCGATCCTGTGTGATTAAATACACCATCAAGAATAATTCTTATTCCTCTTTCAGCCGCCTTTTCACAAAGCTCCTTAAAAGTCTCCTCGTCACCAAACATAGGGTCTATTTCTTCATAGCTGCCTGTATCGTACTTATGATTTGAATATGCCCTGAATATAGGATTCAAATAAATAACCGATATTCCCAACTCCTCTAAATACGGAAGTTTTTTGATAACGCCCTTTAAATTTCCTCCAAAGAAATCATTTGACTTATACTCTCCGCCAAACTGTTCCGGCTTATAAAACGGCATATCACCCCAGTTTCTCTTTATAATATCATTTCTTTCATTAAGGAATGAACCGTCATCATTTCCGTTACAGAAACGATCAACAAATATCTGATATGCTATACCCTCTTTAAACCAATCCGGTGTCTTATAATAATCATTATATACTGTTATTTGGAATGAGTTCGACGGAACTTGATAACGAACCTCTCCCACTCCTCCGAGATTTTTGGAATTATTACCGTAATACACCGTACCGCTTGAAGTTTCAAGCTCAAAGTAATACCAAACAAGTCCAGCTGTTTTCGGCATTTTTATGCTCACAGAATATACACTATGCTTAGAAAGACTGAAAATATACGGCATATCAATCCTCTTTTCAGCCTTGCCATCCTCTATATACACGAGGCGAACCACATTCGGAATACCTATATCTTCTACTGCCAATCTTAAACGCACATCTGTACCGCAGGTAACAGCACCGAACGGAAAACGATAAAACTCCTCTCGTGAATTATGTTCTATATTCATTTAATTCTCCTAAAAAACTCGAAAAACCCTCTCCTCCTAAAGGGCCGCACAAAAGCAAATACGCCATCGTACGCAGGATTTATACACGCAGAATGCATCTATAATCCATACCCCTTCAGGGGGAGAGGTTTCTTAAAAATGTCTAAATTATACTGACGAAACGTCTAGTCTCAGCAAATCAATCAATTGCTTTGAGCTTCCAAATCTTCTCGTTATACTCGTTTATTGTACGGTCACTTGAGAAGAAACCTGCCATTGCTGTATTATTGATTGCCATTTCAAGCCACTTTTCTCTGTTCTTGTAGTCCTCTGAAATCTTTTCCTGAGTCTGCATATATGCTTCGAAATCACGAATAACCATGTAAGTATCCGGATAACCATAATCTCCAAAGAGAAGTGTATTATAAAGGTCTTTGAATATTTGAGTATTACCCGGAATAATCGAACCATCAATAAGCATTTCAAGAGCGTGTCTTAATACTCTGTTTGATGAATAGATATTCTTAACCTCATCGCTGCCGGCATACTTTAAGCGAGCCTCTACCTCTTCTGTTACCAAACCGAAGATATAGATATTATCATCACCGACTTGCTCTTTCATTTCTACATTAGCACCGTCAAGTGTACCAATAGTTAATGCACCGTTAAGCATAAACTTCATGTTACCTGTACCCGATGCTTCCTTACCAGCTGTAGAAATCTGCTCTGATACGTCAGCTGCTGTAATAATCTTTTCAGCGAGTGATACACCATAGTTTTCAATAAATACAACCTTAATCTTGTTGTCAATTCTCTTATCGTTGTTAATCATATCGCCTACTGAATTAATGAGTTTGATAATGAGCTTAGCTCTTACATATCCCGGAGCAGCCTTAGCACCAAAGATATATGTCTTCGGAACATACTTCTCTGCATATGCCTTATCCTCTAAGAGTCTGTTATACTCAGCAATGATGTGAAGAACATTCATCATCTGTCTCTTATACTCGTGAAGTCTCTTACACTGTACATCATATATTGAATCCGGATTTACTTCTATTCCGTTATGCTCCTTAATGTACTCTGCAAGAGCAACCTTATTTGCACGCTTAATGTCGTAGAACTTCTTCTGGAAATTCTTATCCTTAGCATACTTCTTTAATTCCTGAAGCTTATCAGCATCCTTCAACCAGCCTGAACCGATTGTGTCATCAATAAGCTTTGTAAGAGCCGGGTTACAATTTGCAATCCATCTTCTGAATGTAATACCGTTTGTAATGGCATGGAAACGGCTCTTATCCATTTCATAATAATCCTTGAAAATATCTCTTTCAAGAATATCTGTATGAAGCTGTGATACACCGTTTACAGCGAAGCAAGTAGCAAGGCAGAGATTTGCCATGTTTACCTGACCGTTAGCTATAACAGCCATCCAGTCATGCTTACCCTTATCTCCCGGGTAGAATGCTTCAAGTCTCTCCATGAGTCTTCTGTTAATTTCCTCAACAATCATGTAAATTCTCGGAACAACTGTTCTGAACATATCAATTCTCCACTTTTCAAGAGCCTCACTCATTACTGTGTGGTTTGTATATGCAAATACATGTGTTACTATATCCCAGGCTTCATCCCAGCCTAAGCCCTTTTCGTCCATTAAGAGACGCATCATTTCCGGAATAGCAAGCGTCGGATGTGTATCATTAATATGAATAACAATCTTATCCGGAAGTTTTGACCAATCATCGCCGTTTCTCTGCTCAAATTCTTTGAGAATCCACTGTAATGTAGCCGAAACAAGGAAATACTGCTGCTTTAATCTTAAAATCTTACCGTCATCAGTAGTATCATCAGGATAAAGCACTCCTGAAATCTTCTCAGCAAGCTCCTTTGCATTCATCATCTTTGTGAATGTACTGTTATCATAATAGTTACGATTTGAAATATCCATCGGGATTGAAGCACCCCAAAGTCTAAGCTTATTGATTATCTTTGAATCATAACCAACCAACGGTACATCATACGGCATAGCAAGAACTGTTTCAGCATCCTTATAATTAAATACCATCTTGCCGTTATCCCAATAGCTCTCGATATTACCGCCGAACTTAACCTCTACAGCCTCATCCGGTCTTGCAATTTCCCATGCATTACCGTGTTCAAGCCATACGTCAGGAAGCTCTGTCTGATAACCTTCAACTATCTTCTGTCTGAAAAGACCATACTCATAACGAATTGTACAGCCATATGCCGGTAAATCCAATGTTGTGAGTGAATCAATAAAGCAAGCTGCCAGTCTTCCGAGACCGCCGTTACCGAGTCCCGCATCATTCTCCATTTCAGCAATATCTGAAAGCTTATAACCTAAATCTGCTAATACGTGCTCGTATTCAGCTGTCTGCATAAGGTTTAAAATATTTGTGCATAAAAGTCTTCCCATAAGGAACTCAAATGAAAGATAATAAAGCTTCTTTGAACCCTCTTCCTTAACTTTCTTATGTGACTTTGCCCACTTTTCCATGATCTGATCACGAACAGTTAATGCACAAGCTGCATAAACCATGTTAGGAGTAGCTTCTTCCATAACCTTACCGAAATGTCTGCCTACCTTGCCGATGATTTCCTGCTTAAGCTTTTCTTCTGCTGCTGTGAGCTTCACTGTCGGAGCTTTCTCCGCAGCAGTAGCTGTCTTAACAGCTGCTGTTGTCTTCTTTTCTGCCATTACTAGTTACATCCCCTTTATTTTAGTCGTTTTTTGCCGGAGCCGGTGTTGCTGCCGACTTTTTCGCAGTTGTCTTTGCGGTTGTTTTTTTTGTTTTAGCTGCTGTTGTCTTTTCGGCTTTTTCAGCTGCAGCCTTTCTTGAAGCTCTTGTAGTCTTCTTTCTTGTCGTTTTCTTTACAGGCTTAACTTCCTCTGCTGCCTCAGCTGTTTCCTCGGTCTTTTCTTCCTTTGGTTCAGCTGTCTTTTTTGCTGCTCTTTTTCTTGCAGCTGTCTTTTTTGCAGCAGTTTTCTTTACAGCCGCTTTTTCTTCTTCCGCATTTGACTCTGCTTTTTTCTCTTCGGATTCAAAAGGATTTTTTACCTCTACAATCTCCGGTTCCTTGGCTGACTTTGCTACTGCATCGTTTGAAGCCTCGAAATCCTTCTTGATTGACTCCTCAAATTTGTCCTCACGGACTACATTTTCAGTTTTTTTTTCCGGTAAATCGTAAATACCTGTTAAATCCTGATACATTCTGATATACTTGTCTGCTGATACATTCCACGAGAAATCAGAATTCATTGCATTTGCCGCAATGTGATTCCAAGCCTCACGGTCATTGTAATATACATCCATAGCATTCCAGATTACACCGAGCATCTCATCCGCATTATAATTTGCAAATGAAAAACCATTACCATCTCCGGTATATTTATTATACGGATTAACCGTATCTTTTAAGCCTCCTGTTTCGCGTACAATAGGTAATGTACCATAACGAAGACTTATAAGCTGTGATAAACCGCACGGTTCAAAACGTGACGGCATTAAAAATGCATCGCTCGCAGCATAAATTTTATGTGACATCTCATTCGAGAAATAAATCTGAGCCGAGAAGCGATCCGGATACTTCCATGCATAGTGACGGAAAAGATTTTCATATTTTTCATCACCAGTTCCAAGAACAACTACCTGAGCACCGCCGTTGCAAAGCTCTTCAATCTTATATGCAACAAGGTCAAATCCCTTCTGATCTGTAAGACGTGATACAATACCTATCATCATCTTATCTGCATCAACTGGTAGTCCAAGTTCTTCCTGAAGTTTCATTTTATTTTCTGCCTTTTTGCTGTATGTGGCAAGATTATAATTTGTATAAATCATTGGGTCTGTTTCAGGATTCCAATCTGTATAAGAAATACCGTTTACAATTCCCATAAGATCATTCTGTCTTGCACGAAGAAGTGCATCAAGACCTTCTCCATATTCCTGAGTCTGAATTTCTCCGGCATATGTATCTGAAACTGTTGTAATCTTATTGGCATATACCATACCGCCCTTAAGCAAGTTACCATCCTTATAGTACTCAAGCTTATCAGGTGTAAAGTAATAATCACTTATACCCATTGCATCCTTTATGCCCTTTAAGCTCCATCTGCCCTGGAACTTTAAATTATGAATTGTCATAACCGTCTTTATTCCGCGATAGAACGGATTATCCTGGAAAGTATCAAGGAATACCGGAATAGGACCTGTTTGCCAGTCATTGCAATTGATTACATCAGGTCTAAAATCGATTGTAGGAAGCAGTGAAAGAACTGCCTTTGAGAAGAATATAAACTTCTCACAATCAAGGTGAATATAATCATAAGGCTTATCGCCTGCAAAATAAAACTCATTATCAACAAAGTATATGACACTGCCATTATACTCCATTTCAAAAATTCCGGCATACTGTCTACGCCAAGCCATATCAATATAAATATGGTTTATATATTTCATCTGATCCTTAAACTTCTGAGGAATGCACGCATAAAGCGGCATTATAACTCTGGCATCAACACCTTTTTCACGAAGCACAGCCGGAAGTGAACCGGCAACATCTCCGAGTCCGCCTGTCTTGGCAAATGGTGCGACCTCTGAGCTGGCAAACAATACTTTCATAACTAACTCCTTCCCGGAAAGACATTTTTATATATACTATACTCCACAGTACATTTTTTATGCCTATATTATCCTCTAATAGATATATTACAATACTTTTCTTTATTTGTCAAACGAATATATAAAAAAAAGTTGTTTTCTCCAAATAATTTAACAGAATGACAAATCTTTTTGCAATGAATAGCCTTAAATTTGTGTTTTTTACGAGTAAATTGTTATTTATTTTTCAATTCCAACTACCGTCTTTTTATTACTAATATACAATTTTTTATATTTTCATTCCATTTGCTGTACGTTTTTTTAATATTTGTATTGTCATTTTTATCAATCATTTGGCTTATTTTTATAAATATATAAATAACCCCAAAAGGAAAGTGCATATGCACTTTCCTTTTGGATATACGTTTTATCCCTTTAAGCGTATTATTTTATATTCTTGTACCTTTTTCAATTGCCAATGGAGCAGCCTCCTGACCGATAAGCTTTCTGCCCTTTGTAATGTGTACTTCCTTATCAAATACTACACAATCAAGTTCAACGCCCTCTTCAATAATGCTGTCCTGCATAATGATTGAATTTCTTACAATCGCACCCTTTGCAATTTTAACTCCTCTTGAAAGAATACAATTTTCAACTGTTCCCTCAATCTCACATCCATCTGAAACGAAACAATTCGAAATCTCAGCTTCTGCACCATACTTTGTCGGAGTTTGATCCTTTGTCTTTGTGAAAACAGGTCTTTCCGGATTAAATAATTCCTTACGAATGTCTCCGTTTAAGAAATTCATATTAGCTGTATAGTATGCTTTCATTGAGTCAACCTTTGCACAGTAGCCATCATACTTATATCCGTAAATTCTCATTCCGCCCATCTTCTTAACAAGTGCGTCCTTAACAAGATCTCTGTCTCCTCTTGCACTGCACTCATCAATAATACTCTCTAAGAGCATCTTATCCATTACATATATATCAAGCGAAGCTGTTGTTGTCTTAGGATAATACGGCTGAACCTCAATGTCCGTTACTCTGCCCTCATCGTTGATATCGAGTAATGTATAACGTGTAAGTTCCGCCTCCTCTGCTCCGGCAAAATCTTTATATACAACTGTTATATCCGACTGATTTTCGATATGCTGTCTGATAACAGACTCCATATCCATATTATAAATATGATTTCCCAGACTTAATATAACATAGCTTTCCGGGCTTCTGTGAATATAATCACGAATACCTGCAAGCATATCAATATTTCCTCTGATAACACCCTGACTCATTTGCTCAAGTGACGGCGGAAGAATATTTAAGCCGCCCTTCTTTCTATCCAAATCCCATGGCTTACCTGACTTGATATGGTCCATAAGTGATGAATAGTTCGACTCTGTGGCAACACCGATATTTGTAATTCCGGCATCAACCATATTAGAAAGTACAAAATCTATAATTCTATATCTGCCTGCGATAGGCAATGCACTGTTTGCTCTAATTTCTGTAAGCGGGTGAATTCTGTCGCTGCTGGTCAGAATAATACCCATTGTATCCTTAATCATAGTTACAAATCCTCCTTAATAAATGCTTTATGCTTCTACCATGCTTTCCTTCGGAATATCAGCACTCTCTTCTATTACTGCCGAGCCCTCAACAAGGACTATTCCATGTGTGCAATACTTTGAAGCATGAGGATTGCCCTCAACAGCAGGTGAAACACCAATCTTTGCATTATCTTTAATAACAGCCTTCTGACCGATAACAGCCTTTTCAATTGTTACGTTTGCACCAATCTGTGCACCCGGCATGATTACCGAATCCTTAATAACTGTTCCCTTACCAATCTCAACGCCGCTGAATACTACCGAATGATCTACTGTACCATGAATTCCGCAGCCCTCTGTGATTGACGAATTTGTAATCTTAGCTGTTCTTCCTACATAATGCGGCTCAAGTGCAAAGTTACGCGAGTAAATTCTCCATGAGTTATCATTTAAGTTAAACTTCGGCGGATTGTCTATTAAATCCATATTTGCTTCCCAAAGACTCTGGATTGTTCCAACGTCCTTCCAGTAGCCTTCAAAGCGATAGCTCATCATCTTTTCACCATTAGCTAACATTGTCGGAATAATATTCTTACCAAAGTCATTCTGTGACTCCGGATCTCTTTCATCATCTGTAAGATACTTCTTTAATACATCGTATTTAAAGATATATATACCCATTGAGGCAAGATTACTCTTAGGTTCAGCCGGCTTTTCTTCAAATTCTGTAATTTCATTTGTTTCCGGATCTGTATTCATAATACCGAAACGGCTTGCTTCCTCCCATGGAACAGGCATAACAGCAATAGTTGCTGCTGCACCCGACTCCTTATGAACCTGAAGCATCTTATTATAATCCATCTTATAAATATGGTCACCTGAAAGAATCAATACGTTTTTCGGATTGAAGCCTTCAAGGAAACCGAGGTTTTGGTAAATAGCATTTGCTGTACCCTTGAACCATTCACCGCCCGTTGCACTCTGATACGGAGGAAGCACATATGCACCGCCATGAGATCTGTCTAAGTCCCACGGATTACCATTTCCTATATATGTATTTAACTCAAGCGGCTGATACTGTGTGAGTACACCTACTGTATCTATTCCCGAATGTATGCAGTTTGATAATGGGAAGTCAATAATTCTATACTTACCTCCAAACGGAACCGCCGGCTTTGCAACAGCCTTTGTTAAAGCTCCGAGTCTGGAACCCTGACCACCTGCGAGTATCATTGCTACGCAGTCCTTTGATACCATAATATCATCTCCTATAATATTTATTATTAATTATTCAAAAAATTATTTATATAAAAGCTTTGGTTTTACCCCCGCTCTTATTTTACAGTTTTTCTACTCCTTGAAGAAGTTGTTTCTGCCTTTTTTTCATCAGAAGCAGATTTTTTTGCCGTTGTCTTCGGCTTTGGTTTACGTTTTTTTAGGAACATTATTGAGTTTGCATCAACAAATACCTTCATTGTATACGGCATATCAGAATACGGCTCGGCAAATGTTTTAAATGCCTTTCTGCCTATTCTTCTTGAACCGCCGTACTTCGTTGAATTTGAATGAATAATTACTTCATATTCACCCGGCTGCATTGCCCCTATTTTATATATCGGACGTTCTACCGGAGTGAAGTTTGCAATTACATAAATGTCATCATCTTTCTTAGTTCCGCGTCTGATATATGAAAATACTGAATTTTCACTGTCGGATGCATTTATCCACTTAAAACCGTCCCATGACTGTTCAAGCTCCCATAATGCCTTATTATCAGTATACATATGATTAATATCATGAACAAACTGCTTTAGCTTTCTATGCTTTTCTATATCAAGCAAATTCCACTCAAGCTGATCATCAAATCTCCATTCAAGGAATTGTCCGAATTCTCCGCCCATGAATATAAGTTTCTTTCCCGGCATTGTCATGTAATACCCCAAGAAAGCCTTATAGGCATCAAACTTTTCATCATATGTTCCAAACATCTTATCTATAAGCGAATGTTTACCATGTACAACCTCGTCATGAGACAACGAAAGAATAAAGTTTTCCGAATACGCATACATCATCAAGAATGTCATTAAACCATGATTATCCTTACGGAAATAAGGATCCATGCTGACATATCTTAAAGTATCATTCATCCAGCCCATATTCCATTTAAAATTAAAGCCTAAGCCATCATTCTCCGGCGGTGCTGTAACCAG
>USPO01000032.1 GCA_900556575.1 uncultured Eubacteriales bacterium | reverse complement strand
GGTGTATAAGCTTTTGCCTCAAGTATTGCACTTTGAGCTTGTGTTATATAATGGTTAAGTGCTGCGGAACTTAGTTCCGGGTGCTGTTTAAATTCATCAATTATTGTTTGTACGGCAAGAGATGAGGCAGCACCTCCGTTTGTGCCGAGACCATCGGCAACGGCAAAGCATTGCATTCCGCTTTTATTTGCAACAGCATAATAATCATCATTGGAGGGGCGTCCTCCCTTGTCACAGAATGAAGTGAATTTCATAGTATTCCTCCGATACTTTTTGTGTTTCCTGATAGTATTATACTACTTTAAATTGATATTGTCAATATAAAAAGGTCTGTGTCAAAATCTAATTTGATACAGACCTTCAGCACCTTATTCGTAAAAATCGGGTGCAAATTTAAGAGTTTTAGAAAATTCGTAGTCATGAGCAAATATAACCTTTGCACTATATTTCTTTTGTAATTTACGAACTTTCTCAATTGATTTGAAGTAGTTTATGCTGTCATATAAGAGTCCCGACATTTTTGCCGGCGGACCATAAATCTCTTCGGTGTATACCGCATCCTGAGGTAAAATGATAGTTTCACCTTCAAGATGTACAATAAGTCCCAGTAAGTTAGGTGTATGTCCGGGGAGGTTTATAACCTCGATTCCCGGTGCAAGCTCGAAATCTTCATCTACAAGATGATACTGCCTGCAGTAGCAGTCACAGTCCGCCTTCACCTAACCGCCGTGAGAGGAGGGGTTGGCGTTTAGGTGAACCTGTGTCTGTGCATGCATAAAATCCTCTTTAGGGACGTATATATCAGCATGAGGGAAGAGATATAATCCTCCGGCATGGTCGAGATGCATATGCGATATTACAACCGTCTTTATATCTTCGGGCTTTACTCCGCAGAGTGCAAGCTGATTTTCAAGACGTTCCTCAGGCTTTTGATAGAGCGGATATATTTCTTTAAGGCTGTCGCACCAATATCCGTTCATTGCTTCCGGATTTGAGCCGGTATCATATAAAATATAACCATCATCTGTTTCTATAAGAAAGGTCATAACCGGCAGTTTTATCCATTCATTTTGGATATGTGGATTGGAGTAGGTGCCTATGCACCCACATCCAACAACGCAGTTTTTATCTGTTTCAAGATATCCTGTATTTAATATATATAATTTCATTAAGCAAGCTCCTCAAGGCATTCCGCAAGGCTTTCTTTCATGATTGCAAGACCTGCGTCAAGCTGCTCATCTGTTACTACGAGTGGGCAGAGGAAACGAATGCAGTTTCCATATGTACCGCAGTTTTCAATAATAAGACCCTTCTGTGCAGTCTTTTTAACCATAGCGGCAACAAGTTCAGGATACGGTTCCTTTGTCTTGGTGTCCTTGACAAGTTCAAGACCTATGAATGAGCCTATACCTCTTACGTCACCGACAACATCGGCATCTGTAAGCTTGTTTTTGTAGAAGTCAACAACCTTTTCGCCGATTTCCAATGCACGGTCACAGAGCTTGTTGTCATCAATAAACTTGATTACCTCAAGTGCCGATGCGCAGCTCATAGCATTACCGCAGTATGTACCGCCGATAGTACCCGCCGGGCAGGCATCCATAATTTCAGCTGATGTTGTAACTGCTGAAAGAGGCATTCCGCCGGCAATAGACTTAGCTGATGTCATAATATCCGGTGCACAGCCTGCATCTTTCCAATACTGTGATACAAAGAGTTTACCCGAACGGGCAAATCCTGTCTGTACTTCATCTGCGATAAGGAGAATTCCATGCTCGTCACAAATTTTTCTTACAGCCTTGACCCATTCGATAGGAGCCGGAACAAATCCGCCTTCACCCTGAATAGGCTCAACAACAATTGCGGCAACATAGTCCGGTGAGCTGCATTCTTCAAATACAGCATTAAGACGCTTGATATAATATTCAATAGCCTCTTCCTCTGTAAAGCCTTTCGGAGCTCTGTAAAGGTACGGGAATTCGGCACGATATACACCGTCCGGGAAAGGACCCATACCGTAAGCATATGCTTTCTTTGAAGTCATAGCCATTGTCATCTGTGTTCTGCCGTGGAATGCACCGCTGAAAACAATGATGTTAGGACGCTTTGTATAGCCCTTTGCAATCTTAACGGCATTTTCGTCCGCTTCCGCACCTGAGTTTACAAACATTGTTTTCTTTACGTCACCTTTAACCGGAACAATTTCGTTCATTTTTTCGGCTAACTTTATGTAGCCTTCATGAGTACCGATGTTCATCATAACATGGAAGTACTTATCTGCCTGTGCTTTAACAGCATCGATTAGCGGTTTCTGACAGTAACCAACGTTTAAAACACCTACTCCGCCGACCCAGTCAAGGAATATGTTGCCGTCTACGTCTTCTACCATAGCACCTTCACCACGGTTTACAACGAGCGGGTATCCGCAGCGTATAGCGTTTGGAATTGCCTTTGCACGGCGGTCAATAATAGCCTGTGCCTTTGGACCGGGAAGGGTTTCTGTTTTAATTTGCGGTAATGCTGTTCTTAATTCTGACATTTTAATTATCTCCTTTTTTATTTTAATAATTCTAAGTAATTTATATTAATATAATTTTGTGTATATATCTATAAGATCGCTTCTGTCAAGCGGTACATAATTGTTGCCGAGCAGTCTCTGCTGATTTGCAATAACAGAGTCCGTAAAGGTTTCAATCTGTTCTCTGCTCATTCCATATTCCGAAAGTGACTTTTTTTGTAAAATAGCTGTATTCAGAAGCTTTTCAATTTCATCGTATATAACTGAAACTTCACAGCCTAATATATCTGCCATAAGCTTATTTAGTTCTTTGATAGCACCGTCGGGGTTGATTTCCATGTATTTTTTGAATACACCCGTAAACATAGCGTAGTTTGATTCACCGTGCGGAATATGGAATTCAGCACCCAAAGGATAACTCATTGCATGGACTGCTGCACAGCCGGCATTTCCGAATGCAATTCCGGCTAATGTTGAAGCAAGGCAAAAATCAGGAAGAAGACCTATTAATGCATCTTTACCCTCTGACGCAATCTTTTTATATCCGTTTAATATCATGGTCATAGCCTCGACAGAGAACATCCTTGAAATTCTGCTTGCCTTTGGTGAGAGATATGACTCAACCGAGTGAATGAGTGCATCTATTGAGCTTGCGGCAAATACTTTAAACGGAAGCTTATGAAGAAGTTCCGGAACGATTACAGCCTCATCGGCATATAATTCGTCAACCGCAAGACCAAACTTTGTATGACGCTGTTTAAATTCAAGGATTGAAATATTGGTCATCTCAGAACCTGTTCCGCAGGTTGTCGGTACAAGAATAAGCGGCTTATCTTTAATTGCCGGAATTTTCTTGTCAAATAAGTCTGTAACCGGTGAAGTCTGCTTTAATGCAAACAGTTTGGAGCAGTCAAGAACAGTACCTCCGCCGATTGCGATAACTCTCTTGTACGGCTTTTTAATATCAGCACAAATTGCCTCAATCATTTCATCTGTCGGCTCACCTAAGCCGTACTTTTCGATGAATATTACAGTACCTGCCTTTGTGTCCTTAAAGTAGGAGTTCCATGTTATCTCGATTGTGAATACAAGGTCATCCTCGCCTATATCATAGAGTTTTAAAAACTCATCACAGGTATCAAGGATTGTAACTTTAGGAGTTACCGAAAATTGTTTCATAATAAATTACTTCCTCTCATTTTTTTTGAGTAGGGTATATCCGGTAAGAATATACTCGTATATATTTTAGATATTTGTTTACTTATTTAAGATTTTCGTCCAATGCCAATGCAACATCGGTACCAAATTTTTCACCATACTTTGCTTTTGAATAGAAGTAGAATACTACACCCAATGCAATCCATATGCCCACAACAATCCATTCCTGCCAAATAAGACCGGCACCAAATGAGAAAATCGACTGCGGAATAATGTACAATGATGTCATAAAGCCTGAAAGAATAATAGCAATTGCACCGACAAGTTTTCCGCATTTAACCTTATATGGTCTTTCCATCTTCGGTTCTTTAAATCTGAGAATGAAGAATGAAATAGAAACAAATAAGTATGCTACAACACATCCGAAAGATGCGGCATCAACAAGCCATACAAGAACACCTCGTCCGAAGAACGGAGCAGCTACACAGCAGGCACCGCAAAGAATAAGAGCCGGAACAGGAGTCTTATGTTTGCCAAGCTTAGAGAACACTCTCGGAAGCATATAAGATTCGCCCATTGAGAACATTGCCCTGCTGCCGCCCATAAGGAATGAGTTCCATGATGTGATAATTCCGCAAAGTCCGCCGACAATAAGAACCTTACCCATAGCCGGAGTGTGGAATGCAACTTCAATTGCCTTAGCTGTTACAAGACCGTTTTGAGAATCCATTTCCTGAGCAATTTGACTCTGAGGAAGAACATATGCAACCGCAAAGACAATTAAAAAGTACCATGCAACAGCAAGTCCTATCGAAAGGAGCATTATTTTACCTATTTTCTTATACGGAACATTTATCTCTTCCGCAGCTTGAGGAATTACGTCAAAGCCGATGAAAAGGAAAGGTGTCATGCAGGCAACTTTAAATATACTGCTCGATGCTGAACCTTCACTTGACTCCCAAAGCTGACCGGCGATATTTGAACCGTCACCGGAGAAGCATGAACCTACAATAAGGAGTATGCCTGCTAAGGCTATAATTGCCGTTAATATTGTTTGAAGAATAGCAGCTGTCTTTGCACCTGCCATGTTTATTGCTGTAATAAGTATTGCCATGAGTGAACCAAGCAGAATAGTTGTGAGATAAATATCTTTTCCGGCGATAGTATATAAATATACCTGATTGAAATTCGGGAAAAGGTATGTAATGACAGTCGGAAGTGCGGTTGCCTCAAATGCGGCTGTTGCAACATATCCTAAAATAATTGCCCATGTACATATAAATGAACCGGTAGGTCCCATAGCACGGTAACTGAAAACGTGTTCACCTCCGAACTGCGGCATTGCCGAAGTAAGCTCGGCATAAGTAAGACCTACAAATAATACCATAAGTCCGCCTATTGCAAAGGCAATTAACGAACCCATAAAGCCTGCTGTTGAAAGCCAGTCACCGGAGTTAATAACCCAGCCCCAGCCAATCATGGCACCAAAGGCGATAACGAGTATATCCCATGAACCCATGACCTTGTCAAATTTAGATTTGTTCTCCACTTTACATCAACCTCTTTTAAGTTATTTTCGTGTGTGCGTCATAACGCACATTGTAATAGAAATAAGCTTTGTATGCTATGTGGCTGCAGCAAAGGCGGATATAAAAAAATGAGGTTTGTTTCATGGTATGTATTTTCACACAATCCATGAAATAAACCTCATTGTTTATCATATTTATTTATATATGCCTTATTGAATTCAACATCAATATAATAGCACAATAAATTTAATTTGTCAAGAGGTTTTTTTGAAAAAAATAAAATTTTTGTGTGTTATACTGCACAAAAATATTTTTTTGCTGATATATGGCTTATGAGTTGAAAAATACAAAAAATGTACAAAAGCCTTTACAAATCATAATATATGTGGTAGAATGAAATAAATAATACCTAAAAGAGGAGCAGGAACAATGCAGTATATAACGAACAATATAGCAATCAATCTGAGAAATTTAAGAAAAAGGTTAAATATATCTCTTGATGATGCGGCGGATCAGACCGGAATATCAAAGAGTATGCTCGGACAGATTGAAAGGGGAGTATCAAATCCAACAGTTGTAACAATAGAAAAAATAGTAAGTGGTCTGCGTGTTCCTTTCTCGTATTTAATAAGTGCGCCGGAAAGTGAGCCGCTGCATATTAAGAAAAAGAGCCTTGTAAAAACAAAGGAAACGGAAGAATATACCGTATATACCTATTTTCCTTATGAAGATGCAAGAGATTTTGAAATATATATTTAAGGTGCAGCCGCATTGTGAATATAAGGTGGGCGGTCATGGAATAGGTACGGTAGAATTTTGTATGGTAGTAAACAGTACAATGACTCTGATAACCAAAGGAAAGGAGTATATAATTCCGGAAGGTGATGCAATTCGATTTACTACGGAGGATGAACATATCTATCGGAATGAAACAGATGAGCTTTTAAGAATTCATATGGTATTTACATGGAAAGTTAAATAAAAAATTAAATAGAGAGGAGTTAGGAAAATGAAAAATAAATGGGTCGCATTTTTTCTGTGCTTATTTTTAGGAGTTCTTGGAATTCATAAATTTTATGAAGGAAAAGTTATTTTTGGAATAATCTATTTATGTACAGGCGGTATTTTCGGTGTCGGTGTAGTTATTGACTTGATTATCTTGCTGCTTAAGCCTAATCCGTACTATCCGTAAAAGGCTGTTGCAAAACAAAGTTTTGCAACAGCCCCATTTTTATGCACAATATTGCTTCTTCTTCAAAAGTCCTGCAAGAAAACCTGCTGCAGACGGTTTCTGTTTCTTTTCGTATTCTTCACGAGTTATCATTTTTCCTGTATACTTCTTCTCATATAAATCTGCTACTGTAAACTTCAACATATGTCATTCCTCCTCTAAATTAATATATTCGTATGCTGATATGTTCTTGACTTTTCTATGGTTTTATTGTATCATATAATTATCAATTTGAAAAGCAGATGATTTAGATGTTATATATCGAAAAAATCGATATATAATTAATGCGAGATTTGTTACTTACGGGGGAATTAAGAATGAATAACTATGAGATATTTCAAAACATAATCAAGAACGGGAGTATAAGTAAAACGGCACAGCTATTAGGATATTCTCAATCAAGCATAAGTCATGCATTGATGATGCTTGAAAATGACCTTGGCTGTACGCTCCTTAACAGAAGCAGAAACGGGGTTTCTCTTACGAGTGACGGAAAAGAGCTTTTGCCGTATTTAAATGATGTTTGTAACTCGGAAAACCGACTTCGGGAAAAAGTAGATGAACTGCATGGGTTGGAATCCGGCCATATAAGGGTGGCAGCATTTACAAGTACGGCAACCCAATGGCTGCCGTATATTATAAACGAATTTGAAAAGTTGTATCCGGGTATAGAATTTAATATAATGCACGGCTCGTTTAATGAAATCGAACGATGGCTTATTACCGGAAGTGCGGATTGTGCCTTTGTAAGAATACCGACACAGCAGCCGTTTAAAACCTTTTTTTTGAAGGATGACCCGTTTTATGCGATTATTCCGACAACACATAAATATTTTAATGAGAAATTTATTTCTGTTGAAATGTTGTCAAAAGAACCGTTTATATGGCAGGATGACGGAGATAATGAGGCAAAACCGTTTTTTGACCGCTGCGGTTTAGAGCCAACGATTAAATATACTGCTCATGATATATATACTGTAATGGCAATGGTGCGTGTGGGACTGGGGGTATCGCTTTTATCGGCACTTGCAACCGAAGGCTATTCTCAGATATTAAGAAAGCCGCTGGATATTGATGCAATAAGAAAAATAGGTATAGCAGTTGCGGATAACCCATCCTCTGCGACAAGAAAATTTGTTAAGCACGTCAGAGAATGGGTTAGAAAAAAATATCATACTATGGATTGAGTTTATAAGTTTATTCGATTTTTATTACAATGCACGTCATGTCGTCAAAAGCTCGTCCTCTCCATTTTGAAACTGCTTTTGATATAATAGACCGAGCATTGTCTTCGGGAGAAAGTTCCGGATATATTTCATGTCTGATCCATTCTCCCGTTCCGCTTTCTGTAACACCATCTGTTGCCATAACAAGTATATCACCGGAATGCACTCGTATTATCTGGGGCTTCATATCTATTTCCTCGACGATACCGGCAGGGAGTGATACGGGAAAAATAACATCTGTTGTATCCCCGTGCCGGAAAAATGTTTCCGCACAGCCTATTTTGAACAGTTTTGCAATTCCGCTTGTTCTGTCTATGCAAAGCATATCTATGGAAGCAGTTCTCTCTCTGTCGAGCTGCAAGCATAGAGATGAGTTTATTGTTTTGATTGCGGTTTCTGCGTCAAATCCGGAGTTTAGAAATTCTTTTAATAAATTAACAATGCATTTGCTTTCTTTTTCGGCATTTTTGCCGCATCCCATTCCGTCAGATATTATTATAAATGAGAGTCCGTCCTCTGTATCAAATATGTCGGAATTATCTCCGCATATTTCACAGCCGTCACATGGGACAGAGCAAAATCCGACATTTACCTTGTAAACCTGACGGGATACAAGCTTTACAATTCCTCCATTTTCACTTTCAAATTCCATTTCTTTTCCCGTCACAGTCTTAATTATATCCTCCAGCTTGTCTGCATATGCGCCGCTGCTTAATCCGAGATATATTTCGAGTCGTCCGTCACCGAGGTCAAGAACACTTATTTCAAATAGAGAAATTCCGTTTTTGTCAAATTCTGTAATGAGTTCGCTTTCATAATCATTATGAAAGCATAATTTGTTTTCTATTGAGCTTGCTGTTTTGGAGAGTATATCAGCAAATCCTTTGTACTGTTCGGCGGCAATATCACGGCTGCGTTTAGACTCGCCTTTAAAAATCTCGCTGCGACGGTAGTTTTCGTATATGTGGATAAATTCATTTATAAAGGTTTCATATCGTATGCACTTTGTGTTTTGAGGTGCATTTATTATAGCACCGTTGTTTTCCATTTGTTCGAGAAGTGCAAGCATACGGCGGTATGTGATATTAAATTCTTTTTCCCAACATTCTGAGGCGAATGAACAGCCTTGGCAAACACGCCTTGCGGTATCCTCGAATAAATCGGCAGCATTCGCAGATGCATTTGTGAGACGGGTATCTGAAAGTTCACTAAAGGAATTGGCGAGTGTGGAAAAAGAATTTGCCATAGCGTTCATACGACGAAAAAGGTATGAACGAAGTCTGTCACTGCTGGTTGATTCGTCAATTCTTATAGAATTTGTGAAAAAGCCGTTTATTTTCATATGTAGGCGTTCCGGTGTAAGCAGAAAGAGAGCAGCCCCTATTATTATATCGGATGAACTTATATCGGGGCTTGTACCAAAATGGGAGTATATGAGTGATGCGGAGGCTCCGCCTAAAAATCCTACCGCAGCTCCGAATTTGCCGAAACCCTTTAAAAGGCTTCCGAAAACAGCACATAAGCCGTAAAATCCCGATGATACAATAGCAGAGGATTTAGACATTGAACACATAAATCCTATACCGAGGCCGGCACTGCCAGCACTTGACAGACTGCAGGCATATGATATGCACATTATGATATATATTGAAAAAATTCCGGAAAGTGTAATTCCCATAGGAAAGTTTATTCCGGAAAGACCGCTTGCACATACACCGGCACATAGTGCAGTGCTTATAAGCTCATCCTTTGAAATGTTTTTTCTGAGTTTTTCAGTGGAGATGAAATCAGCGGCCCTTTGAAATATTATGTACATTATTCCACAGCCTGTCCCTTCTATAAGTGATGAGATCAACTCATGGGGGATTGAGCTGGAGTTTGAAAGTGCGGCAGAGGATAGTATATTTATAAAGCCGCCGATTATTATTGAAATCGTGCAGGCGGCGGAGTTATATTGAAGATTTTTCTTTCTGAAAAAAGAAAAATATATCCATAATAATAGAGAGGCGGTTATGTATTTGGTAATTAAGGCAGTACTACCTGAAGTTATTAATCCAATACATATAATCAGTATACCTATATATGATATTCTCATGTCAAAATAAGCAGCAAATGCAGCAGTGCCAAAAAGATGCAATCCCATAATTTCAGCTCTTGCCGAAAGAAAAAGTATAATGCATGGGAATAAGTCTTGAATAATTGGTCGTCGTAAATTTGGAGCGGTGCTTGGTGTAGTCATAAAAATCATTCCTTTCATCATTATATTATAGCACACAGATAATGAAAACTTTGTCATAATATGCGGTATCGATATAAAAATTTTTGCATTAAAAAGGTGTACTGCATAAAAAAACAGCTAAAAACAGAGAAAATGTATCAAATATCTTTACAATGGCGATAATATATGCTATAATGCAAAATAAGAAGTTTTTGAGATAGAAAGTGAGATAAAGGATTTTTATGCAAAGATTATTGGTATTCTCCGATTCACACGGAGATATAAGAAATTGTAAGGAAATTATAGATAACTTTGAATATAGAGTAAGCGGTATTATTCATGCCGGTGACTATGCCGGAGATGCACAGGATTTAAAGGCAGAATATCCGGATATTCCGGTATATTATGTATGCGGAAACTGTGATATTTTTTCAGCAGCTCCGGTAGAAAATGTATTTATTGTAGACGGAGTAAAAATATTTTTGACTCATGGTCATACCTATTATGTAAAACAAGAGGCGCATAGTGATTACAGAACCCTTGCGAAAAAGGCGAATGAAATTGGTGCGGGATTGTGTGTATTCGGTCATACTCATTATCAGGATACCGTGTATACAGGGGGTACAACATTGCTTAATCCGGGAAGTATAAGATACGGTGGCACATATGCGGTTGTAGAGATAGAAAATGGCAAGGTTAATACTGTGCAGAAAGATTTATATAGATGATTTTTATTTTAAATTGTTATAAAAATGTATAGTATTTTATAAATGAAGCATAATAACTAATAGATGAGGCTTAAATTGAAATGTATTTATATACTATTTTTCGACAAAAAGTATTGACTTTTTTTGAATTTGTGGTATAATTATTTATGTTGTCGGCAAGGCAACGTAAATATCAAGTAAATAAGTTAAAATCAAGTACTTAAAGATATGATATAATGAATAAGCTGTCAATGAGACAGCGAATGAATTTGTACATTGAAAAATGAACAGTGCAGAGTTCTTGTC
>USPO01000031.1 GCA_900556575.1 uncultured Eubacteriales bacterium | reverse complement strand
TATATAAGTATGCAAAGGAAAGCTTAGAAAATAAATAAGCCCGGCGGTGAATGGAGGATAAGATGAAGAAGATATATAATATAAGTCTTAAGCTGAAAACACCTCTGCATATCAATGCTGGAACAGGCGGCGATGGCAGACGTGTATATGTGAGTGATAAATATGGGGCGTATATTCCGGCTACGGTTCTTAAAGGTATTTTCAGAAATACGATGGAAATGAATATTAAGGCAATTGACCCGGAATATAAATGCACACAGAAGGAAAAGGCAGATCAACCATGCGGCTGCATTTTATGCAGGCTCTTTGGAAAGGCAGGTTTTGCACAGTCAAGAATAGTTATGGATAATCTGCTGCCTGAAAAGAAGGACAAGGAAGAAATTAGAACAAATGTATCAATCAACCGCTTTACTCGCCGCGGCAGGGATAAGGCTTTGGTGACATCAAATGTTGTTTCAGCGGCAGACGAGCCGGTTTACAGCGGAAGAATGACAGTATATTTCACTCCTTCGCTGTTAAAGTATGAAACAGCACTTATTAAGTCACTTGAGATGATAAATTCGATTGGTTCAGGTAAGAGCAGAGGTCTTGGACTGGCGGAGATAGGAGTAAAAGAGATATGATGAAAAAGGTAGTATTTAGGCTTTGCTCGGATGTTATCAGCTGCGGAATAAACGTTGATTATAATTTTCTTAACAGCCTTGATTATATTCCAGGCTCGGTTTTGAGAGCCGGATTTGCAAAGGATATTTATCTCGGCTGTGATATAGAAGATAGAGATAATTTTATTGAGCTTAAGGGTAATGAATGTGATACATGCCCTAATAAGAATATATGTGAAAAATTCTCGGAAATGAGCTTTTCATTTATGTATAAAAGGGGTACAATACCTTCACCGCTGACAGCAAAGAAGTGTAAAGTTAAACCGAATGAGCATTCGATCAAGGATATTATTTTGAACAATGGTCCGGTTGTCTGTGAGGAATGTAAAAAAATAAATAAAAATCTTGGCAGAATGGAAGACATAAAGGGTTATGTGAATGCAGAGTTTAAGCCGGATAAAATTGAAAAGCGTACCCTTACGCATACGGCAATTAATTATGCGGCAAGAACCGCATTAAGCGGAAAGTTGTATTCAACACGCTCAATCCTTAGAAATCAGGAATTTGAGGCATATATAGATGACTGCGGAACAGGACTTGTTAAGGTTGGTGCGACCGTTTATATAGGAAAATATTCTTCAAATGGCTTTGGAAAGCTTGAAATTATATCGGTTGATGATGTACAGAAGACTCACACAATAAAGGATAGAATACTTGAATTTACAGAAAGGTATTGCAGCGATAAACCTGAGGAAAAGTCAGATGACAGATACTATATTCCAATTTTGTTAAATGCTAATGCACGTTTAGGTATAGAACCTAGCATGACAGTGGCTTCGACAGAAGAATATAAAAAAATGTGGGGCGAAAGTTTATTCGGAGAAAATTCATTGTTTGAGATTGAAAAGGTGTATGCACAGAACCGGCTTTATAGCGGCTATGATACTAACACAAGGAATGGTTGGGGAAAATGGAAAAAAACCACAAAGCTTGAAACAATAGCAGGCTCAAGTTTCCTTGTTTCTGTTGATAAATCAAAGTTTGATGAGGCGGCAGAGTATCTGACAGAACTCATGAAAAATGGAGTAGGAGAGGATACTTTGAATGGATACGGAAAGATAGATGTGTGCAGTGATATACATATGATTGGGGTAAATCCTAATTAAACGAAAGGCGGTTGTGATATGAATATAACAAAGAAGCAGCTTATTGAGCTGGTGAATGATATACGTGGTAAGATAGATTTAAGTGTTATTGACAGTGAGAAAAGCGGAGGTGCAAGTACATCAAAGGAATTGGGTACAAATCAATTCCGCAGCCTTGCGGATGCATGTCGTGCGGCAGAAACTTATGATGAAATTCGTTTGCTGATACAGTACAAAACAGCTAAAGATGATAAGGATAAAAGATCCGGAATGGGTAAATCATGGAGCAGAGAATATAAGAATTACGGAACTATTGGAGATGTTATTATATCGGAACTTGATAAAATACAGGATCTTTGCGGCGGTGACGGAAGAGAAACTCTTGAGGCAATGCGTCTGTTTTTTGGATACCTATATCAGAGTGCAAGAGTATGGAGTTTAGAGTCTGCGGCGAAGGACAATAGAAATAACAGCAATGGCGGCAACAGAAATAATTATGGAAATAATACCATAAAGAAGATTAATCCAAATAAAAGATGGTAAAAAAATTTAGAAATTATTTCTATCAAATACATGAATAGGAGGCATATAGGATGCTTTTTGATAAGTTTAACAATAAATCAACTATAACGGGAGTGCTTACAGCAATTGATCCGATACATATAGGTTCGGCAGGGGCAGAGGTTCTTGACCCGACACAAGTGGATAACTCTGTTTTAAAAGATCTGAACGGTCTGCCGGTTATTCCAGGTTCGTCAATAAAAGGTGTTGTAAGAAGCTATTTTGAAGCTGTAATGCGTTCGGTGGGTAAGAATGCATGTGATTGTATGGATTCAAAAAATAAATGTGTTACGGATAATGATATGAAGAGCTTTAGGGGCAGCGAAATTGACAAGGCACAGCAGGCATATGATCAAAGCTGTGATGTGTGTAAGCTTTTCGGAGGTACGGCGCTTGCATCGAAACTGCAGTTCAAGGATAGCACATATATAGGAAATGTATGCGTATATGAGCATCGTGATGGCGTAGGCATTGAACGTGAAACTGGTGCAGCAAAAAGAGGAGCAAAATATGATTTTGAAATTGTACCTAAAGGTTCAAAATTTACATTTACGCTTATTGCCGAAAACCTTGATGATGAACAGAAGAAGTATCTTGACTTTATTTTGAAAACTCTTGAAAATGGAGAACTTTCAGTAGGCGGAAAAACAACAAGAGGTTTGGGAAGAATACAGCTGAGTGGTGTGAATCGTGATGATGTGGATGTATCAAAGCTTAAAGAAATGCTTAGATTATAAGAGGTGTGGCAGATGTTTGAAAAGATTACAAGAAAGGCGGCTGCTGAATTTGACCTTTGTGCAGAAGGTCCTGTGTTGATAGGCAGCGGTGAAAATAATGAAATAAATCCTACATTGCCGGATACAACCTTCTTGGCAGGTAAAAACGGAGATACGGAGTCGTTTATTGTTCCGGGCAGTTCAATTAAGGGTGTAATCCGTGCAGGTATGTTTCCGGAAAAGAATGAACAAAAAGAGAAAGAGATTTTCGGTGCTGTGCAGGGTGGTGCTCAAAAAAGCAGGCTGAAATTTCATGATGCCTATGCAGATATGTCAACGGTTACTTCGAGCTTGAGAAATCAGACAGCGATTGACCCGCTTACCCAGGGAGCAAAGGGAGGCTCTTTAAGAAATATGCAGGTTGTGGAAAAGGGAGCTTTTAAGGCAGGCTTTGAGTTTTTGAACTATACAGACGAAGAAATGAAGCTTTTGAAAAACACACTTTCTAAGGTTAATGCGGGAATTGTAAGATTTGGTGCATCAACAAGCCGTGGATTTGGTGTGATGAGCATTAAGAATTTTAAGCTGGTTATTACAAAGGGCTTTGATGAAAATTTGAACCCGATTGTTGAAAGGGAATATAACAGCTTTGAGGAATGGGAGGCGGAATAAATGACTAAAATAAGTAATTTTAAGGTTGTTCCGTTTAATGAACCTGATTATTATTTCAGAAAACACAATGATAAAGAAAGCGAACCACCGAAGGGGGCGAAAAAAAATCTTTCAGGGATGATAGACATAACGCTAACGACGGAAGAAAGTTTATATATAGGAAGTGGTTTTATCGGTACAGATACAAAAAATGCGTATAAATCATTTTTAAAATGTGACGGAAAAGCAATAATTCCGGGTTCATCATTGAAGGGAAGTGTCAAGCATATATCAAGAATTGCTGCATCAGGATGTTTGGATGAAAGAAGAGAAAGAGACATTGAATATGATGTTGAAAATTATGATATTAAATGTGACATGGATAATAGATGCATAATCTGTGATACGTTCGGAGGATTGTTTACTAAAGTTAAAGAAAAAGGCGCAAGGAAAGGTGCAAGAAAGAGCAAGGTTGTTTTCGGAGATTTAATTGCAGAGTCGCCTCAGTATGAGATAAAGAACCTTGAAATTCAGTTTCAGCCGAGCATAAAAAATCCGCTTTGCAGTGAAAAAATAGGAAATCGCTATCATCTTATTGGATACAAACTCTATCTTGGCAAGTGCGTAAAAACTGTGCCAGTTGAAGTTGAACCTGTTGAAATGGTGAAGAAAGGCACAAAGTTCAAAGGAAAGATTTTCTTTGATAAGCTCACTGATCATGAATTGGGAATGCTTTGCTTTGCATTAGGAATTGGCTCTAAAGGAATATATATTAAGCTTGGAGGCTATAAGAGCTGTGGCTGCGGAAAGGTTTCGATTGACGGAGTGCTTACTGTAAACGGTAAAAAGTCAAACCCTGATGATTATGTGAATGTATACGGAAGGTTTGTTAATGATGATGTGTGGGAGTCAATGGATGATGTTGAAAATATTTTGGGGGTGAAGTGATGTTAAGTCATAAAGAATTGATTGATATTGCAAACAGAATTGACTGTTCACTCAAGAATACAACGTATTTTAACTTTGCTGTAAATTTTTTAAAAAACAATGATATTCCGGCAGATAAAAGGGTGGAATATTTATTTGAAACAGTAAGGCAGTACAGCGGTAAGGCAGGAGTTGGGAGCGTGCAGCTCGCACTTGGAAAGAGGAGCAGCAAGGAAAAGAATGCGGAAGCGGATATAAAAAACTGGTGCAGAGATTTCCTTAATAATCCCGAATTGAAGGGAAGAAGTGTGGAAGAGCTAGGTTACATCATGGGTTATTGCGAGAGAATGACAAAAATAAACAGTATGAAGAGAAGATAAGAGAAAGCGGTGCGTTTATATAATGCGCCGCTTTGTCATTTTACAACGTATCAAGTTTGAGTGTATGCTGAACAGGTAGTTAAATTCTAACATAAAAATTACGATTTTTGTACCTAGGTTCAAAATAGATTGACAATTGTTCAAAATTATCGCTTGTAATGTATAAATAAAAGTGTTAAAATATAATTAAGAATAATATTAAATCATGAAAGGACAGATATATTATGAGCGTATTGAACAGAGTGAAAAAGTATATAGCAGCTGCGGCAGCATTTTCAATGGCAGTATCGGCTTTTCCGGTAATGGGTGTATATGCGGAAGGAAATACAGCACCTTCAGCACCTGACGGATTGCTCACAAATGAATTGGTTCATCCCATGAATGTTGAAAAACCGGTATTCGGCTGGATTGTCAATGATGCGGATGAAAATGATGTACAGACCGCATATGAGGTTGTTGTAACAGATGAAATTACAGGAACAACGGTTTGGGATTCGGGAAAGGTTTCATCATCGGAACAGTCATATATTGCATACGGCGGAGAATTGGAAAGCGGACACCCGTATTCATGGAAAGTGAAAACATGGGACAGTTCGGATGCAGAGTCACCTTACAGTGAAAATGCATATTTTTCATCGGGAATAAAAAATGCGGACTGGAAAGCGGACTGGATAAACTCCGGTTCTACCTCGGTAAATCATTACTGGCTTGCAAGATATGAAGAACAGCTCGATACATCAAAAACAATAGCAAGTGCTGAGGCATATTTTTGCGGAGTTCATGATTATGCACTGAATATTAACGGTCAGTACATAGGCAGAGGTCAGTCCTTCGATTATCTTTCGGAGTCACGCTATCAGGGCTGGGATATAACAGATGCGGTCAAGAGCAATCCGAGCGGTCTTGCGGTAGGAATAACGGCAAGATGGTACGGTGAGGGACAGGGACGAGCAAAGGAAAGCGAACAGCTGATAGGTCACATCAATGTGTACTATACAGACGGTACAAAACAGGAAATATCGACGGGCAGTGATTGGAAAGTTACAGCCTCTACACCGTTTTCGGGAAAGACCAAGAACGGCGGTGAAGGTGACTTTGTAGAAGAGTACAACGCACAGAACGAAGCCGGAGAGTTCTCTGTTTACGGTTATGATGACAGTACATGGACTGCGGCAAATGTTGTGGGGACTCATCCTACAAGTGAAGTTCCGTCACTTACACCGGAGCTTTCAAAGCCGACAGAATATGAGGTAAAACCTGTGTCGGTAAAGGTTCTTGATGACGGAACAACGGTTGCGGATTTCGGAAAGGTAATTCCGGCACGTCCGACAGTTGTATTTAAAAACGGAAAAACCGGAACAAAGCTTGCAATTCAGACAGGATATGTGCTGAATACAGACGGCAGTATCAATACGGATAAATCAGCCACACAAAGTACGGATATGAGATTTATCTATACACAGAAGGACGGAGAGCGGACCTACAACGCATGGAATCACTATGCGTTCAGATATATTTCAATTCCTGCCTGCGGAGAAAGCTTCAGTGCAGATGATATTACGGCAAGAGTTGTTCATACGGATGTTCCGAATGGACGTGAAAGTACCTTTGTAAGCTCTAATGAAATGCTTAATAATGTGTATGAGCTTATGCAGCGTTCGGCACTGTATTCAATACAGAACAGCTTTGTTGATACACCTACACGAGAAAAAGGACAGTTTCTTCAGGATGCGATAAATATAAGCGATGCGTCAACAACATCCGTATATGAGCGTGCGGCAAGCAAAAAGGCAATAGAACAGTTTATGGCATCGGCGGACAGATACTGGACAGGTGACGAGGCAGGCAGATACAACAGCGTATATCCCAACGGAGACGGAAAGAGAGATATTCCGGATTTTACAATTAACTTCCCGTATTGGGTATACAGCTATTATATGCAGACTGGCGATAAGGAATTGCTTGAAAGAGCATATCCTTATGTTAAGGCAACGGCGGAATATATTACAAAGTACATAAATTCATCGACAGGACTTGTAACAATGCTCGGCGGCGGTGACGGCAGCCCTAACAGCTATCAGTACGGTATAGTAGACTGGCCGGCAGTCGGACGATTTGGATATGACTGGTCGAACACAAAGACAGGAGCAAGAACAACGGTTAATATGCTTTCAAAGAGAGCTTTTGATGTTGTTGGTCTTATGGCGGAGGAGCTTGGAAATACAGATGATTTCAATGATATGAAGTCACGTTCCGAAAATATAAAGACTGCAATTAATTCAAGGCTTATAAATTCAAACGGTGTATACTGCGACGGATTAAACGCAAACGGAAATCAGGTTGCCCATGCGTCACAGCACGGAACATCATATGCAATTGCATTTGATGTTGCACCGGAGGATAAAAAGAAGCAGATGGCGGAATATATCGCCGATATGGGCATGAAACAGGGACCTATGACAGCGGATATTCTTGCAAAGGCATTGTTTGAGTCGGACGAAACAGCGGCGGCAATTGAATTGTTTACAGAGCCGTATGACAACGGCTGGGCAAAGGAAGTAAACAAGGATTACAGCTTCACATGGGAATCATGGGATGCCAATTCAAGTGAAAATTCACAGTCGCACGGCTGGGGAGCTGCTGCAGCAAAGCAAATGCTTGAAAACTTTGCCGGAGTAAGTGTCACAGAGGCAGGAGCGAAGAAAATAAAAATAGAGCCTGAGTATTGTGCTTTAACAAGCCTTGATACGGAGGTATCGACCGAAAGAGGCAAGGTCGGAGTAAAATATACAAGAAGTGAAAACAGATTTGATATTACTATAACTGTACCTTCAAATGTTGAGGCGGAAATAAATCTTCCGAATATAGGTGACGGCGAATTTGTAAGAACAAACGGCGAAAGCCTTAAATCGGAGAAAACGGAAAATGCACAGACAATGACCGCAGGCGGCGGAACATATGAGTTTTCATACAGAGGAAACATAACCGTACAGCCGGAAGAGCCGCAATATAAGCCGAAACCGATAGATGGAATTATAGGCTCAAATGATGAGAGCAATAAGGAATACATATGGCAGATAGGCGAGAGTGATGCAGCAGCTGCGGCAGGTGTTGAATATACACAGAGCAATGATTATGCGGATTTAAAGGTAAGTCTCGGAAAGGGCGACTCTTTGAGCAATGCCGTAAAGTTTACCGCATCGTCCGTAAAGGAAACAAACACATCGGGGCAGGCAAGTGTAAACGATACTAAGCGTTATATTATGGTATCACCCAAATATGACGGCGAGTTTAATATTACAATGTCATTTCCGGATGCGACAAGCAAAAAGAAGCAGAGAATATATTATGCCGACTTGGGTACGGATATTTCAAGCATTGATTTATCATTGTACCAAAAGGAAAGTCATTCAAAGGCGGGAGATGATATAACCTCATCGGGAGAAGCTGTAAGGAGCATACCGATGGAGGCGGGACATTCATATATTATTTACACCTATCAGAACGGAAGTACAATATCGGCAATGTCTTATAAATACACGGGCGAGGCGATAACAACCCCGACACCGGCGGTTCCGACGGCAGCTCCGACAGTAACCCCGACGGCAGCTCCGTCAGTAACCCCGACAGCAGCCCCGATGGCAACTCCTGATCCGGACGAGAAAATCATAATAAAAAATCGAACAGCAGACGGCGATAAGTTAAGCTATTCCTTGGAAACTGTTAATCAATCGGACGGAGTAATTATAGGTGCTGTATATGATGAAAGCGGCAGACTTTACAGCATAGCGTCACAGCCGGTAAACAATAACGGTGCAAATCTTACGCTGAATATTCCGTCAGAAGAACAGCCGGCAAATGTTAAGCTTATGCTTAGAAAAACGCTTGACTCACTTGAACCGATTTCGGCGGTCAAGGCTGACAGATACGAATATAAAAATGAGGTCGAGAGCAATTCAATTGTTCTCGACCGTGAAACATATCCGCTTGTTGTCGGAAACAAGGATAAAACAAGTTTTACCGACTGGGAGACAAACGGCAGCAGCTTCACATTAAACGCTGAAGTCAATTCGGACGAATACAATGTGTCGGATATAGAATGGCAGGTTGAAGATGACAGCATTGCATATATAAAGGAAAGCAGCGGCGGAAAGGCTGTAATTAAGGGAAAAAGAACAGGCTTTACAAATGTTAAGGCACTTCTTCCGAACGGTGAAAGTAAGAAATGTGCTGTGTCTGTTATTGATAATATAACACGCTCGACCGTTCAGACTCTTGAATTAAATACAAATTCACTCACAATGTCAAAAGGAAGTGAAGCACAGCTGATTCCTATTATATATCCGAAAGATATATTCAATAACGGTGCGTTGAACAGTGCGGTCAGCTGGAATTCATCAGATACTTCGGTAGCAACGGTAGAGAACGGAACGGTAAAGGCGGTCGGAAACGGCAGTGCAAAAATAACCGTCACATCGGAGGACGTGGGAAGAACAGCCGAGTGTACGGTAATCGTATCGGATAATGCCGATAATGCGGAAATAACGGCAGATAATACAGCAGTAAAAAATATGCAGGTGGGACAGTCACAGCAATTAAACGTACAGTCTGCCGGAAAGCTTACATGGCGTTCGGACAACAGCTATATAGCAGATGTTGACGAAAACGGGGTTGTAACGGCATATTCAAACAGCAGAGTTCCGAAATTAATTGATAATCCGAATTATGAAGAGGGCAGCAGTGATGTAACAAAGGCAGCTTCAAAGACAATTGTTTTTGAGGACGGAAAAGTACAGTATGAGACAGGAACGGTTAAAATATATGCAACAGCACCGAACGGCGAAACAGCGGTATTCGAGGTATGTGTTAATGATACACCGGAGGCTGTGCATTATGATACGATAGGAACATACAGCGTAGAACCTAAGAATTGGGATAACGGAGAGGGTTCTCCGTATCTTAGAAATCTTCATGTACCGGAAGAAACAATAACGGATAATTCCGTGAATCTTCTTTGGAACAGCAGTTCAAAGATGGATATTGATGATTTCGGAGAATACAAAGTATATGTCAACGGAAACGAAACCGCAGCTGTAAATACTCTCGGCTATACCGTAAATGGACTTGAATCGAATGAAAGATATTCTATTAAGGTTGAGGCGGTAAAGAATGACGGCAGTATTGCGGCGGAAGAAAAGCTTGATGTTACAACAAAGCCGAAATCGGAGATTGTGAATGTTCTTGATTACGGTGCAAAGGGAAACGGAAAGGTACTCGATACCTATGCGATACAAAATGCAATAAATAATTGTCCCGAAAACGGAACGGTGTATTTGCCTAAGGGCTATGTATTTTATTCCGGGGCATTGTTCCTGAAGAGCAATATGACCTTTAAGGTAGACGGAATATTAATGGGCAGCAGTGACAGTAAGGATTATCCGCTCACGGAGACACGCTGGGAGGGCTGGAAAAAGACAAATAAGCCGGCTGCGGAATGGGCAAATACTACGGATGATTTACCGGATAATCATTATGCATATGCGAGTCTTATAAATGCCGGAACATATGACGAGGGTGACGGAGTATATAACGTTGAGAACATAGTTATATGCGGCAGCGGACAGATAAATGCGAATGGATTTAAGCTTGCATATAACGAGGGTTTAAATCACAAGACCGGAAACGGCGGAATACCTGTTCCGTCATCACCGGCAATTGATCAGACAATAAGGGGAAGAGCAATAACTTTCCACAATGCAAAAAATGTATACATGAAGGATGTGCAGGTAGCTTACGGTCCTGCATGGACAATTCATCCGATTTACTGCGACAGCATAACCTTTGATAATCTCGATATAGTATCAAAGGGTGACGGAAAGACCGGAGCGGCTGATGATATATGTATATTGAACGGTGACGGAATAGATCCCGATTCAAGTACAAATATAAATATTTTCAATACATATTTCTATGCCGGAGATGATGCGGTAGCTGTAAAGACCGGAAGAAATAAGGAAGGAAACGAGCTTAATAAACCGGTAAGATATTTGAGAATTACAGACTGTGAGTCCAATGGTTCAAAGGGCGGCTTTGCCGTAGGAAGTGAAAATGCATCGGGTGTTAAGGATGTATTGTTCCAAAACCTTAAAATCAGAAACATAACCCTTTCGCACGGAATTTGGTTCAAGACATATTGGTCAAGAGGCGGTGTGTCGGAAAACGTGGTT
>USPO01000030.1 GCA_900556575.1 uncultured Eubacteriales bacterium | reverse complement strand
GAGAGAACTGAAACAGCACTTGCGGCAGTTCAGACCTCAAGTCCCTCCTACCCTATTGCGGCATCTGCCGATATTGCCCGTTCGGAACTTGAAAAAGGCTGCGGATGGGACGAGCATATAAATTATTGCATTAAATTAAGGGAAAAAATACAGAATGAACTAATGATAAATATAGTTGAAAATGATGACCCTACAAGGATAGTTCTAAACTTTATGACCTATGATATTTCGGGTTTTGAGGCGGCAAAAATTCTTTCGGAAAAATATGAAATTGATGTAGAAATGTCTGATACGGTTAATGTGGTGCTTATTACAACGCCGTCAAACACAAAAGAAGATTTTGAAAGGCTTTATCGTGCATTGGAGCAGATGGTAAATTCAATCGGAGTGAGACATGAGCCTTTGAAATTTAGCAAACCAGCGGCAAGAAATCGCATAATAAAGCCGTCAATTGCCTTTTATTCGGATTCAAAAAAGGTTAATTTTAAATACAGTGCCGGAGAGATATGTACAAAGACTGTAACAGCATATCCGCCGGGAATTCCTATTATATGTCCTGGTGAAACAATAACATATGCGCATACATTATATATAAAAATAATGAAGGATGCAGGGGCTGTATTTACAGGAATGGACGGAGACAATATTGAAGTCATAGCATAATAATTATATTTTAGAATAAGTACTGTATTTCTAAGAATTTAATACAAAGAATATAAAGCAGAAAGGAAGAAATTGAATGGAATGTGTCACGATAGACGGTTCGGTTGAGGAAATTATTTATTCAAATCCTGATAACGGATATACAATATGTGATATACATACAGATGATAATGACCTTGTTACAGCCGTAGGTGCAATGCCTGGACTTTCTGAAGGGGAGCATATAAAGCTAAGCGGAACTTGGACAACTCACCCTGATTACGGTAAGCAGATAAAGGTAATGGAATATTCCGTTATAGCACCAACTGATGAGCAGTCCATTTTAAAATATCTATCATCTGGAATTGTTCCGGGAATAAGAAAGGCAACAGCAAAAAAACTTGTTAAGGCATTTGGAAGTGATACATTGAATGTTTTACTTGCGGAGCCTAACAGAATTGCAGAAATAAAAGGAATAAGTGTTGAAAATGCAAACAAGATGAGCGCAGCGTATGCCGAAATGCAGTCTATGCAAACAATTGTTATGTTTTTGCAAAGATATAATGTGAGTCCGACACATGCTGTAAAAATTCATCTTACGCTCGGTTCAAATGCGGTCACACTGCTTCAGGCAAATCCTTATCTCCTTGCGGACCGAATAGAAGGAATATCTTTTATAACCTCAGATACGATTGCAAATGATATGGGACTGCCGAAAAACTCTAAGCAAAGAATATGTGCAGGCATCAAATATATATTAAGAGAGGCATCTTACGATAATGGTCATGTATATTTGCCTAAGCGTATGCTTATAGATGAAACAACATATAGGCTTTCAGTTACAGAGGAAGAGGCGGAAAATGGTCTTCAGGCACTTGTTGAAAATCGGTCGGTTATTATGGAAAGAGTCAATAAAGATGATGTATGTTATCTGTTTTCTCTTCATGAGGCGGAGGTTCAGACTGCTCAAGCACTTGCATTTCTGGCAAAAAACAAGCCTAAATATGTAATAACGGATGAGGCGGCGGAGGAAGCCATTAATGAGTATGAGTCGGAAAATGAAATAGAATTGGCACCTCAGCAAAGAAATGCGGCAATAACGGCACTTTCGTCTGGTATTATGATACTTACCGGCGGACCGGGTACGGGAAAAACTACAACAATAAAAACTATACTTCACCTTTTAAAAAAACAAAAATTAACTGTATCTTTGGCAGCTCCTACGGGACGTGCGGCAAAAAGAATGTCAGAGGTTACGGGAATGGAGGCAAAGACAATTCACAGGCTTTTGGGAACGCAAATGAAGGGTGACGGTCAAAGCTTTACGCATGATGAGGAGCATCCGCTTGTATCGGATGTTATTATTTTGGATGAGGTCAGCATGATTGATATTAAGCTTATGTCATCATTTCTGCGTGCCGTAAAGCACGGTGCGAGATTAATTTTATCCGGTGACAGCGACCAGCTGCCGTCGGTCGGTGCGGGTAATGTGCTTAAGGATATAATAGACAGCAAGGTTGTACCGGTAATAGAACTGAATAAAATTTTTCGTCAGGCAGAGCAGAGCCTGATAATAATGAATGCACATAGTATTAACAAGGGAGAAATGCCGGAACTTAAAGTAAAGGATAATGATTTCTTTTTCCTTAAAAGACAAAATTTAGAGCAATCGGCATTTACGGTGAGTGATTTATTTAAAAACAGGCTCCCCAGGAGCTATAAAATAAATCCTGTTACGGATATTCAAATACTGTCCCCTATGAAAAAAGGAATAGTGGGAACTATTAATCTGAATAGACTTATTCAGCAAAGCATAAATCCTGCTGCTGAAGGAAAAAAGGAGCATAGCTACGGCAATACCGTATACAGAGTCGGGGATAAAATAATGCAGACAAGGAATAATTACGATATGCCTTACACTCGTGACGAAGGAGAAAGCGGAATGGGGATTTTTAACGGTGATATGGGCATAATATCGAATATAAACAAGCATGAAAAATACATGGAAATAGTATTTGACGAAGATAAAAAGGTACAGTATCCGTTTACTAATCTGGAGGATATAGATCTTGCATATGCTATAACTGTTCATAAGAGTCAGGGAAGTGAATTTCCTATGGTAATAATGCCTGTATGCAGCTATAATCCGATGCTTATGAGCCGAAATCTGTTTTATACGGCTGTTACAAGGGCAAAGAGAATGGTAATTTTGGTTGGAAGTGAAAGAACGGTTGCCAATATGACAAATAATAATACCTATCACAGACGTTATACAGGACTTGCTGAAAAGCTTGTAAGTATAAATAATTTGTTAAACGCCGATTGAAACAGCGTCTAATATTAACACAAAATTTACATGAACAGATTGACTTATTCATCATACAAGAGTAAAATATAATTAAAAAATACATCAAAAAAAGGGAGAAAGTTTTATGAGAAGCTGTATTTACTGTGGAAAAGAGCTTGCCCCCGGTGAAAGATGCAATTGCAGGCAAAGTGCTGCACATCAGAAAGCAGCCGGAGAAAGCAGCGGCGGTAACAATTATAATAATACATCGGATAACAGCAGTAAACACAACGAGAAAAAAAATACAAGAAAAGAAAAGAAAGAGCAAAGGGCAGAAAGAAATAGTTCCCAAAATGCCTATCAGGGTTCGGGATACAATGACCCTACAAGAACAGCATACAGAACGGGCTATACAAAAAAGGATAATCCGTTTAAAGAAGCTTTTGAAAAGGCACGTGTAAAGAAGAAAGCAAGAAAAGCGACCGCATATAGAAGAGGTCAGTTTGGAAAAGGTTTTTTCAGGGATTTACTGACTGCACTTCGTTTTCCGATACAGTCTGTACAAAATCCTAAACGAATGAGTATGTGGCAGATGGTTGTTCTTTGGGCAATGCAGGGTGCATTGGCATGGCTCGGAATATTCTTTATTACGACTCATGCCGCAAGAGGACCGTTTGCATTGATTGGAAATCTGCTTGCGTTTCATGGTGTAGAAGGATATAAAACAATAATGTATATCCTGCTTACGATATTGTCCGGAGGAATAGCCGGAGTACTTGTATTTTTCTTATATACGGGAATATTCTTTGGAATTAACAGATTTATAATGAGAGATACTTCGACAAGATACAGTTCATTTTGTGAGCGTCTTGCAATGACTGCTCTACCCTTTTCGGCGATTGCATTGGTGGGAACGGCATTATCTCTTATTTCGATAACAACACTTATTACGCTGCTGGTATGCGGTGCGGCTGTATTCGTTGTACTGACCTATGAGGCATTAAAAACCCAATGGGCATGGGTTCCGCAGGACAGAACATTAATGTGTCTTATGCTTGGATTTTTTATAATCGCAATAGCGGCGGGATATATAATAAGATTAAGCTGATTTTGTATTATATACAGCGTAAAATACTATTTTTATGCTGTAATGTATAGTGCCGCAGTGCGGCAGAATGGAGGAACTATAATGGAACAGGTATCAACAAACAAGGCTCCGGCAGCTATCGGACCTTACTCACAGGCAATAAAGGTAGGAAATCTTCTCTTTACTTCGGGACAAATTCCTTTAAATCCCGAAACATCGGAAATTCCGGAAGGTGTTGAAGCACAGGCAGAGCAGGCATTTACAAATGTAAAGAACCTTATCGAAGCTTCGGGTGCATCAATAGACAACACAGTTAAGACTGTTGTGTTTATTCAAAACATGGATGATTTTGCAAAGATTAATGAAATCTATGCTAAATACTTTACAGAGCCGTATCCGGCACGCTCATGTGTGGAAGTAGCAAAGCTTCCTAAGGGTGTATTGCTTGAGGTTGAGGCTATTGTAGAACTTTAATTAATTGATTATCACGAAAACTTGAACTTTCATTTTTTCTTAACTTTCTTAATACAAAATGGGTCTGCCGCAGAAATGTGCCGGACCCTTTTGTTGTTTATAGTGAACTAATAAAATTCTAATTTTGACTAATGAAGTATAGATTTTGTTAAATATGCTTATTGAAATGCAGAGATTGCTGTGATATAATAACTTTGTTAAATATATATTGAATTTTGCTTTTTGGCAAAATTTATTCAAGGTTATCAATGGAGGAAAATTTAATGGGCGGTTTTTTTGCAGCAGCATCAAAAGAGGACTGTGTTTTTGATTTATTTTACGGAATAGACTATCACTCACATCTTGGAACAAGACGTGCCGGAATGGCAGTCTGTAACGCAAACGGTGAATTTGACAAGGCAATTCATAACATTGAAAATGCACCGTTTAGAACGAAGTTCGGCAAGGAAGCAAATACAATGCACGGTACAATGGGTATCGGATGTATTTCTGATTTTGAGGCACAGCCTATACTTGTGAGATCACATCACGGAACATTTGCCATAACAACAGTAGGAAAAATTAATAATACGGATGAACTTGTGAATGATATTATAAAGCATCAGACACATTTTTTTGTAATGCAGAACGGTGAAATAAATCAGACCGAGCTTATTGCGGCGATTATTAACCAAAAGGATAATTTTATTGACGGTATAAGATACGCACAGGAGGTTATTGACGGCTCGATGAGTATGCTTATTCTTACGGAAAAGGGAATTTATGCTGCTCGTGACAGAATGGGAAGAACACCTATTGCAATAGGAAAAAAAGAGGACGGATATTGTGCAAGCTTTGAAAGCTTTGCTTACTTAAACCTTGGATATGCTGATGTAAGAGAGCTTGGACCGGGAGAAATAGCTGTAATGACTGCCGATGGTGTCAGGACTCTTGTAAATCCGGGAAAGGATATGAAAATATGCACATTCCTTTGGATTTATTACGGCTATCCTTCATCATCATATGAGGGAATAAGTGTTGAAAAAGTTCGATACAACTGCGGAAAGCACCTTGCTCAGAGAGATGATGTCAAGTCTGACTTGGTTGCCGGAGTACCGGATTCGGGTGTAGCGCACGCAATAGGCTATTCAAATGAGTCAGGAATACAGTTCTCAAGACCGTTTGTAAAGTATACTCCAACCTGGCCGAGGTCATTTATGCCTACACACCAAAATAAGCGTAATTTAATTGCAAAAATGAAGCTTATTCCTATCCATGACCTTATAAAGGGAAAGAGTCTTTTATTAATTGATGACTCAATAGTAAGAGGAACACAGTTAAGAGAAACAACAGAGTTTCTTTATGAAAGCGGTGCAAAGGAAGTACATATAAGAACGGGATGCCCTCCGCTCCTGTATGGCTGCAAATACCTGAATTTCTCACGTTCGACATCTGAAATGGAGCTTATAACAAGACGTGTCATAAAGGAACTTGAAGGTAAGGACCCGGATGACGCAACATTAAAGGAATATGCGGATCCGAACAGTGAAAAGTATCAGAAGATGGTTGACAAGATTGGAGAGCAGCTGCATTTTACATCGCTCAGATACCATCGTTTGGATGACATGATAGAGTCTACCGGATTAGATGCATCGAAGTTATGTACATACTGTTGGAACGGTCAGGAATGATAATTTTAGCATAATAGAAATACTAGAAAATCGGACTTTGGTGAACATTTGGAATTGAGCATAGGCGCCCCTTGGGGAGCTGTCATGCGCAGCATGGCTGAGGTCAACACTTTCTTGCTGGCTTGCAAGAAAGTGTAGCATAGGGTGTATCAATAGTTGGATACGCACGAATGTAACAAATGTACAAAAATGACCTAATATTATTATTTTAGTGTTCTACCGTTGTTACACTTGTAATTATCCGGCTTTTGGTTCACCCCCACCGTCACGCAAAGCGTGACACCTCCCCCAAGGGAGGCTTCCATCGTTAGCTGAAATTGATAGACATAGTCCAAATGAAACAGTTCGCAAACTTCTAATTTATTTTATCAGTACATACAGACAGCAAAAAGGCTGCGGCAAAATTCAAGTAAGTTTTGCCGCAGCCTTTTTGCTGTTTTGCTTGATTTTATTTAATTATAATAAGTGAGCTCTGATTTCTTCTCCGCTCATTGATGTGAGGTATGCAGGTGCAATATCAAATACTGTCTTTGCACCGCTTACGCCTTCTTTATTGAGCTTATATGCGGCTCTTGCGTAAGCTACGAGAACCGATGTTGTGAACTCAGGGTTAGAGTCAAGCTTTAAGCTGTATTCGATTATATGGCTGTTCTCGCCGTTCCAGCCTGTCTTGCCGCTTCTTATAACCATGCCGCCGTGCGGGATACCTGCATGGTCTCTTAAAAGCTCTTCCTCTGAAATGAATGTTACTGTTGTATCATAGTCAGCGAAGTAGTTAGGCATTGTCTTGATTTCATTCTCTATTCTTGCCTTATCTGCACCCTCTTCAGCTACTACAAAGCACTCTCTTGTGTGCTTCTGACGTGTTGTAAGGTCAGGATTTTCACCGTTTCTTACAGCATCCAATGCAGCCGGAACAGGAACAGTGTACTGTCTTGCATCTTTAACGCCGTCAATTCTTCTGATAGCATCTGAATGACCCTGGCTTACACCCTTGCCCCAGAATGTATAATCCTTGCCGTCTACGAGAATTGCATTTGCATATAAACGGTTTAATGAGAACATACCCGGATCCCAGCCGACTGAAATAATTCCCACGTGACCGCTTTCTTTTGCTGCAGCGTCTACATTTGCGAAATGCTCCGGTATTCTTGCGTGTGTGTCAAAGCTGTCGATTACATTGAAATACTTTGCGTATTCCGGTGTCTGCTTAGGAAGGTCTGTTGCACTTCCACCGCAGAGAATCATAACGTCGATCTTATCCTTAAATGACGGTGCCTCGTCAACCGAATAAACACCTACACCCTCTGTCTGAATTTTTACAGATGAAGGATCACGGCGTGTAAATACCGCTGCAAGCTCCAAATCATCATTTTGCTTAATTGCACATTCTACACCTTTTCCAAGGTTTCCGTAGCCTAAAATACCAATTCTGATACTCATTTTCCAAAATCTCCTTAAATTTAAATTAGGCAGGGATGATTAACCCCGCTAAGTTAGCCTATGGTAATATTTTAGCACATTTTTTTCAATATTTCAATAGTTTTTTAAGAAAAATCGACTTCTTCTCTCCATTTTGTATACTTTTCAAGCTTTTTGGTATCGGGGGACGCCGAAGCTTGTAAACCTGCTATAACTTTGTTAAATTCACGCATTTTTTTATCGTACAGCTGCTTGAAATACTTATGCTCACGCAGATATGGCGGAAGATGATAATATCCGTCACATTCAAAGGGAATGCCCTTCCCTGCCTCGGCAACGATTAAATTGTATACTTTAAAGCCTTCGACAGAAATGTCCTCACAAAGGATTTTAAAGCCGTTTTCAAGGAGATAATGCCGGAGTTCGTATTGAGAATTCATCGGCTGAAGAATAAGACGTGATTTTTGGGCGGTTTCATAGTCTGCCTTAATAATATCGGCTATAAGCTCGCCGCCCATTCCGGCAATTATTATATCGTCTGTTTCTCCCGGTGAAAGAATAGAGAGTCCGGAGCCCATGCGAACCTCTATTTTATCTTGTAAATTATAAATTTTTACATTTTCCGCCGCAATATCGACCGGACCAGATTTAACGTCTGAGGCTATGACACGGGAGCATATATTACGGCGAATAAGCTCGATAGGTACATAAGCATGGTCTGTGCCGACATCTGCGGCTGTATTTCCCTTAACATGAGAAACAATATTATTTAATCTTGGTGTAAGAGTATAGTTCATTTTATTTTCCTTTCGGGGGTTAATTGGTTTATTTAAAATAAATTATAGCATAAACCGATGAAAAAATAAAGTATAAATTTTAAAATGAGGGATAAATAATAAGAGTAAATCAATATATTGTGTATTATAGGTCAAAAGCAGTGCATAAAAGCGGAATATGCGGTATAACTCGAAAAAACGGAAAAAATAAATAACATAATTGGGATAAAATTCTTATTATCTCACGTTATCCACGAAGTTATTCACACACCGTGGATAACTTTTTATAACAATTAACGGCAAAATATCCGATAAAATCAAGAATATTTTAAGTTATTCACACTTATACACGAGTTATCCACAGTGAAAAATGAAAAATAAGAGGATAACTTGCAAAATTTTATCCACAGAAATATGTAAACCGTAAAAAATGCCGTATTTACGGTATTTTTAAGATATACTTATTAACAGTGCATACCGTGGATAAGTGTGTGGATTGTGTGGATAACTTTTTTGATGTGCCGATTTTATCGTGTTAATAGGCTGTATAATAACGTGTGGATAATGTGGATTACGGTTTATGAGATATTAACAGGTTTACATAATATCGGGAGAAATGTAAACTAAATTTACTTATTTTTGATTTTTTGTTATTTAAATATTTATAGTTGCATTTACAGTGAAAGTATGATAAAATATAGGTAAGAAACATATAAGGAGTAAGATTATGGATTTAACGTCCCCAAAAACAATAAGAACGATAGCGGAACAATTCGGATTTACATTTAAAAAAGGTCTCGGACAAAATTTCCTTACATCACAGACTGTTTTGGAGGAAATAGCCGATGCTGCAGAAATTGACGGCGGAGGTGTTCTTGAAATAGGTCCGGGATTCGGTGTACTCACACAGGAGCTTTCAAAACATGCAAAAAAGGTTGTATCTATTGAAATAGATGAAAGATTAAATGATGTATTGGATTACACCTTGGCTGAATGTGAAAATGTAAAAATAATAAATGCGGATGTCATGAAAACGGATTTGCCGAAGCTAATAGCCGATGAATTTGGAAATGAGCGTATAAGCGTTGCCGCAAACCTCCCCTATTATATAACTACACCTATAATCACTATGCTTTTAGAGCAGAAATTAGCTATAAATAACATAGTAATCATGATTCAGAAAGAGGTTGCACAAAGGCTGAACGCACAGCCCGGAACAAAGGATTACGGTGCAATAACTCTTTTGTGTAGATATTATACGGAACCGGAAATTATAACAACAGTGCCTGCGGGACTGTTTGTACCGCCGCCAAAAGTAGACAGTGCGGTATTAAAGCTTAGAATCTTGGACGAGCCGGCAGTTAAGGTAAAGGATGAGGCTGTATTTTTCAAGACCGTAAAGGCGGCATTTGCACAGCGCAGAAAGACACTTTTGAATTGTCTTGCACAGGCATTCCCTATGTCAAAGCCGGAGCTTACGGAGCTTATGGAGAGCATAGGAATTACACCGTCAAGAAGAGGTGAAACCTTATCTATCGAAGAATTTGCAAAGCTTGCCGACGCTTTGACGAAATAAGTAAGTTGAAATAAAGAAGCCGCAGGCAAAGTCATTCGGGCTTTGCCTACGGCTTCTTTATCTGTAATTATGCATTTAACAGACAATCAAGCGGGGATTTCTTATTGCCTAAATGCGGTAAAACAGGTATGCGGAGCAATTAATCCAAGAATAATTCAGCGATTGAAATACCGCTTGTTAAATTCGAGTTATTTAACTGCTCTCTTATCGCGTCACTGTTTGTTGTACCTGTGCTTGTTGTCAAAACACTTTCCTTAAAAAACTCTTTAATCTCCATTGACGGTAATATGTAATTCTTTTTCATTCTATATCCTCCTTGTTATTGTAAAAAAGCAGTTACACCGGCATAATATAATGTATCTGCTGAAGCGGCGGTAAGTATTATACCGGCAGAAACGTATATATCGCCTGTTATTTCGGGAAGCTCTACAGAAATAAGCTTCTCTTTCCCTCCTTCATGTTCAATTGAGTATTGTACATTCCAAATCAGCTTTGAAAATACAGTATTTCCGGGAACATATCCAATTATAGTACCTTTTGCCGGATTTCCGGAATTATCTGATACTGTTGCCAGCTCTGATATATTGCGTGCAGGCTGTCTTATAATTCCGTCTGTCTGAATATCAAAAGAGGGTGAATTATTAATAACTATATCTGAAGCAGATAATATGAAGTCGGATGATGAACTTTCAGGTAAATCAACTTCAACGGAAACTATTTTTGTGCTGCTTGAAATAGAAAGAGTACTCCAGTTTGATATTTGTATGTATTGTAAACCAAGACCCTCATAAAAATTGTTGGTTGATGAGATACCTTCCATTACATTGCTCAAACTAAATTCATATTTACACGCCGGGTTAAATATTTCCATAGAGAGGGATTCAAACTCATTTATTCCCGATAAATACACATCATACACCTTATGTGTATCTGTGCTTGAGTCCGAATTATACTTGAAAGTTAATTTCGGTGCAGCAGATTCTTCCGGTGCCTCGGTCGGATTGGGTGAATCAGTTGGAACCGGTGAGTCGGTAGGAACCGGTGAATCAGTTGGAACCGGTGAGTCGGTAGGAACCGGTGAATCAGTAGAAACCGGTGAGTCGGTAGGAATCGGTGAGTCGGTAGGAACCGGTGAGCTGGTCGGACTCGGTGAATCGGTTGGACTCGGTGAAGCAGTCGGAGTTGGGGTAGAATCCAATTCCGGAAGATTAACGTCACCCTCGCAGTTTAATTTAAAATTATCATAGGAATATTGAATAAAATCAGAATCACAGTAATATACACTATTTAAATCAAGCTTCCAGTCGGAATCATTATCTTCATCTAATGTATAAATAATAGATAACAGTCTTTCATTTGAAGAAACAGCTAATTCTGACATTGTATACCACATAAAAATATAGACAGAGTCTTTGCGGTTAAAATTAGCAAAAGCACTACCATCACCACTATTAGACAGTAAATCGCTTTTATACGATACGGATGAAACACCGGAAGGAACGGAGCAGTGTAATTCAAAGTTAGTAATATTCTTATCGGCTCCATTTAAATATATATCAATAACCTTTGAAGTTGATGTGCTTTCTGATGAATTATACTCAAATTTAAGAGTAGGAATTTCACTTGCCTGTGCTTCCGTTCCGGCAGAAAAAGCTGCGGATTCGCTGCCGATACCCAATACTGCCGGTGAAAGAGTAAACATAACCATAGCCAGCAGTAAGCTAATAATTTTTTTCATTGTAAATTCAATCCTTTCTTTGCTTATAATTAAAAATGTTAAAGTTAAAATTGTAAAAATTAAGCTTTCATATGCCCCCTTTCCACTGATCTGTTAAAGATGTGCATTATCCGATTCCCCTGCGGATAATGTGTTTTTAAGATTTATACTTAAAAACAATATTGATAAATAGCGTAAATATCGCGTTTTATAAGATTTTTGACCAGAAATTTGACGGTTTATACGAATGAAAGCCTCCCTTGGGGGAGGT
>USPO01000029.1 GCA_900556575.1 uncultured Eubacteriales bacterium | reverse complement strand
GTACCAATAGAAAATATAGGAGAAAGGATTGACGAAGCTCTTGATTTAATAGAATTTGCAAATGGAACTCCCAATACAAAATGGGGTGAGGTAAGAGCAAAAATGGGACATATTAAACCGTTTGATATGAAATATCTTTGTATCGGAAATGAGGAAGTCGGAGAAGAATTTTTCGAGCGATACAAAATTATTGCAAAAGCTATAAAAGAAAAATATCCTGATATTAAATTGATAGGCTCGGCAGGAGCAAGTTCAGATGGAGTAATGTTAGAACTGGGATATAAGGTTGCGGAGGAAACAGACACTGACATTATCGACGAACATTTTTACCAAGGAGAGGAATGGATGCTTGAAAATTATAATAAGTATATGGATGTTAAAGAGAAACCAGGTATACTGGTGAGTGAGTATTCTTCGAGAGATAATAAATTATCAAACGCTCTTGCGGAAGCAGCTATGATGATAGGATTTGAAAAAGCACCGTGCATAAAAATGGCGAGCTATGCACCGCTGTTGTGTAATGCCGATTATATAAACTGGAAGCCTAACCTTATTTGGTTTGATAATAATAGAATATATGGAACTCCGAGCTATTATGTGCAGAAATTATTTTCTGATTTTGAGGGCAAACAAGTAATTAAGACGGAGAACGATACAGAGCAAATGCTGAAAATACCGAAGTCTCTCACAGGAAAAATTGCTTTTTCAACAGCAAACGGAATAGCGGAAATATTTGATATATCTATTGAAAACCTTTTGACAGGTGAAAAAAAGAAAAGTGAAAATATTCATATTTCCTCTGATAATTCACAAATAGAAGTTTTTGATACAAATTGGGAAAATTATCGTTTTTCTTTTAAATGTATTAAAACAAAGCGTGATATGACTCAGGTGCTTGCGGGAAAAAGTGCATTGCAAATAGAATTTGCAAAAACTGATGACCGAAACAAATTGGTTTGGGATATTGACGGCTGGCAGCACTTAACTGGGGTGAACGGAGTAGAAAACGGTCATGGCTATGGGCTAAGCTCAAATTTATTTAAACTTCATGACGATAAAAGTTATAATCTTTGCCTTGAGGTAAAAAATAATGAAGCAAGTATGTATATGGATAATATGCCTTACCATAATATCAGATTTGATAAGATTAAGGATAATTATCCTCTGTATTGCAGTGCAGTAACAGATAATGATATGATTTTCATCAAATCAGTTAATGCAGAAGAGAATGCAAAAGACGTCTGCTTTGATGTGGTATCGGATAACAGATACGGCAAAGCCGAAGTATACTATATTTCAGGCGACAAAAATGCGGAAAACAGTTTTGACGAACCGGAGAACATAGCGATAAAGAAATATGACATTAATATCTGTAATAATAAGATATGTTTAAAGTTATTGCCGTATTCGGTAAGTGTAATAAAGGTAATATAAAAAATTAAAGATGAATATATCGAGTGGTGGAAACAAATATATAAATCATTTATTGGAAACGGTGTTAAAAAATGAGAGAATCAGTTTTAAAAGTAAAAAATAATACAGCCGATTTTGCGAATACTTCTAATATTAATTTAACAAAGGGAAGCTTATTTGAGGAAAGCGAAGAAACGGGAATGAAGTATGTTAAGTCAATTGATGTTGACAGACTTCTTACCCCATCATATGAAATGCATAATCTGACAGCACCTAACGGAAAGCAGCGTTACGGCGGATGGGAAAGAAAGAGAGCAAATAACTGGACCTCGTCAGGCGGAGCGGATAGTTTCACCTTGGCAGGACATTCGCTCGGTCACTGGATGAGTGCGGCAGCTGTTATGTATAATGATACAGGCGATACAGAGATTTTGGATATGCTGAAATATGCCGTAACAAAGCTTGATGAGCTTCAGACACAGACAGGCTCGGCATATATTGGCGGATGCCCTGAAGATACATTTACAAAGTGCTTTGCAGGAAACAGCAAGTGGGCAGATGGATATTGGGTACCGTGGTACGGAGTGCATAAGATATATCAGGGATTGGTTGATGCATATCTTTACGGAGATGATGAAACTTCGGCAACGGCATTTAAGGTATTAAAGAAGTTTGCAGACTGGGCAGTAGACGGAACAGCTGGCTTGAGCGATACATTTATGCAGTCAATGCTCAATACAGAATACGGCGGAATGAATGAAATATTTGCACTCATGTATGAGTTTACCGGAGAAGAAAAGTATCTTAATACAGCAAGAAGATTTACACATGATTCTATCTTAAATCCGCTTATTTCAAATACAGATGCATTGTCGGGACTTCATGCAAATACACAAATTCCGAAGATTATCGGTGCAGCTGAAATGTATGAACAGGACAATGAAAAGTATGCCGATTACAGAAAAGCAAGTGAAAACTTCTGGAACTTTGTTGTAAATAACCGTTCTTATGCAATTGGTGGAAATTCGATAGCTGAGCATTTTGAAGCGCAGGGAATGGAAAGCTTGGGAGTTAAGACCTGCGAAAGCTGCAATACATATAATATGATGCGTCTTACAGAGCATTTATTCTCATGGAATCAAGACAGTAAGTACATGGATTGGTATGAGGATGCATTATTTAATCATATACTCGGACAGCAGGAGCCTGAAACGGGTGCTAAAATGTATTTTGTATCTCTTCTTCAGGGACACCATAGAGTGTATGAGGATAAGGATAATTCATGGTGGTGCTGCACAGGTACTGGAATGGAAAATCCGGGACGATATACAAGAGTTACATATTTTGAAAATGAAGATGATTTATATGTAAACTTATATATGGCAAATGAATATGAGTGGAATAAAAAAGGCTTAAAGCTTGTTACAGAAACAAACTATCCTTCGGAGAGTGCAGTTAAGATAAGCGTTGAAGAAGGAAATGCAGATGCTAATATTAAGCTTAGAGTTCCTTTATGGTGTGACGGAATGACCGCAGAGGTCAACGGAGAACAATATACATCTGATGGCAGCGGATATATTACAATCAGCCGCAGCTGGTCAAAGGGTGATGTAATCAATATTAATATACCGATGAGTGTGCGTACATATTATTCGAGAGTGGATGACCAAATTGCGTATAAGTATGGTCCGATTACTCTTGCCGCGCCGTTAGGCTCATGTGTAGATGCATCGGGTGTATCGGAGTATATATCAAATGAAACGAAGATTGACAGCGTTACAAAGGATGTTCCGTATATTGTGACAAACGGTGCTAAGCCCGAAAGTTTTGTTGAAAAATCAGAAACAGAGCCACTTACGTTTACAATTCCGGCAGAGCATAGTTCATCCGGAGAGGCAATTACATTAAAGCCGTTCTATGGTGTACATCATGAATTCTATACAGTGTATTTTAATAAGGATTCAGAGGCGGATCAGTTTGAAAAGGCATTGAATGATGTCACAATAGATAAGGTTGAGCCGGATGGTCAGCAGGATGAGCTTGGTCACGGTATGATCACAAATACAAGTGGAAGTGTGCATAGAGGCTCGTTTACAGGCGGAAGTAAGAATTTAATGTATCGTGATGCATGGGGTACTGTGGACAGCGGCTCAACAGAATTACCGTTCTTCTCATACAATATGACCGTAAGAGAGGGCAAGAATAACCTTTGCATTGCAGTTTGGGGTTCAGACGGAGCATTCCATAACGGAGGGACTACATATACAAGAGAATATAATATATATGTAGACGGTACAAAGATAGGTGAAGCCGAAGTAAACAACAACAATCCGAATCATGTAATATATAACTTCTATGAAATTCTGGAAGAGCTTACAAGCGGTAAGGAAAGCGTAACAGTTAAGCTTCAGGCAAAGGCATCAAATAATTGTGCTTGTATGCTTGAAATGAGAATCACAAGTGAAATTATAAGTGAATAAGGCTTGGTTTTCAAGTCTTTATATACAACAGTTACATTCATAGTGAAGGGCAGCTGCATACCTTGCGGCTGCCTTTTGCTGTTTGAGAATTTAGAAATTTAAAGTTTAAATAAAAATTTAAATAAAAACTATTGAATAATAAAAAATATGTGATATAATATTATTAGGAGTGATATTAATTTTAATTATAATCCTATGTGGATTGTAGAAATATAGAATAAAGAAAGGAATGGTTATAAGTATGGAAAATTTCTTGGAATATAAGGATTATCACGGAACAGTGGAATATTCAGCGCAATATAAAACTTTATTCGGAAGAATAGTGGGGATAAATGGTCTTTATACGTATGAGGGAGAAAGTTTGGAACAACTTCAGAAAGATTTTGAAAAAATGGTTGATTATTATATAAGTATATGTAATGAGATAGGTATTTCTCCTAAACCAGTATATAACGGAACCTTTGAGGTTAAAATATCTCCGCTGCTTCACAAGGATTTATCAATATTGGCTTCCATGAGAGAAAAGACTTTAAATGATTTAGTTGAAGAAGCAATAAAACAATATTTGAAATAATATAGATAAACAGCTGTTGTAGACTTTTGGTAAACAACAGCTGTTTGTGTGTATGAAAGGGTAAAATAATTATTGCAATAACTATTGAAAATTCTTGTTTTTTGTAGTAAAATATATTTGTATATTATTAATTTTTAGAAAAAAATTTATATAGTTAAAAGGAGAGATAAAATGGAAAAGCTTTCGATGGATAGAGGCTGGAAGTTTCATGAAGGAGATATTCCTATGCCGGAAATACATACGCACACAACTTGCTATATGGCAGCGAAAGCCGGTGGTGCTATAGGTCCGGCTTCAGTTGATTATGATTACAGTTCGTGGGAGAATGTAAATCTACCGCATGACTGGGCAGTGGAAAATCCTTTTGAAGAAAAATGGGGTCCGGCAAACGGATATAAAGCAAGAGGAAAGGGCTGGTATTCAAAGCGTTTCAGGCTTGATGAAAAATATTCCGGAAAGCAGATATTGCTTGAATTTGGCGGAGTTGCCTCACATTGTACCGTATATCTTAACGGTTCTGTTATAGGCAGAAACTTTGGCGGATATAATTCATTCGTTGTTGACGCAACAGATATGATGCTGTTCGGTGACCGTTTGAATACTCTTGCGGTATCTGTTGATGCAACGGTTATTGAAGGCTGGTGGTATGAGGGTGCCGGAATATATCGTCATGTAGATATGTATATTTCCGAACAGCTTCATATAGCTCACAGAGGAATATTTGTACATCCGGAACTTTTGTGTCCCGGAACATGGGATACCAAGACAGAAACAGATATAGAAAATTATACAAGTGAGAAAAAACATATAACATTAAAAAGTGTTGTTGTTGACTCGGAAGGTGTGATATTCGGACAGGCACAGACCGAGGCGGATATTGAATCGGGAGAAAGTATTAAGCTTATTCAGAGCGTGCTTTCGTATGGTGTTGAACTTTGGGATATTGATTCACCGAATTTATATACAATGGTAAGCAGTCTTTATGAGGGAGATGAGCTTGTAGAAGAAAGAAGAACAAGTTTCGGATACAGAACAATAAGTATTGATAAAGATAACGGATTTTTCCTAAACGGCAGACGAGTAAATCTCTATGGAACCTGTAATCATCAGGACCATGCCGGAGTAGGTGTAGCGGTTCCGGACTCAATACAGGAGTACAGAATAAAGCTTTTAAAAGAAATGGGTTCAAATGCATACAGGTGTGCACACGGAAATCCGGCACTGGAAATACTTGATGCCTGCGATAAATACGGCATACTTGTAATGGACGAAAACAGAAACTTTAACAGCAGTGACGATGGATTAAAACAGGTTCGTGACATGGTTATGCGTGACAGAAATCATCCGTCGGTAATAATGTATTCAATATTTAACGAAGAACCTCTTCAGGGTACACCGATAGGAAGAAAACTTGCGGTAAGATTGGACAGAGAGATAAAGAGCTATGATAATACAAGATTTACCCTCGGTGCAATGAATAACGGTGTAACGAGTGAGGACGGAGCCTTTAATGTTCTCGATATGACGGGTTTTAACTATATTACTCATACATATGATGATTTCCGTGAGCGTTTTCCGAATATGCCGATGATAGGTTCTGAAAATGACAGTGCATTTCAGGTAAGAGGGGAATATAGAACAGACCATAGCAGAAATATAATAGATTGTTATGACAGTGAATGTGCATCATGGGGCAATACTTACAGAGACGGATTTAAGCAGGTGGATATACGAAAGCACATGATGGGCTTATTTATATGGACAGGCTTTGATTACCGAGGTGAGCCTACACCGTTTGAATGGCCTTCTATAGGTACATTCTTTGGAATTATGGATACCTGCGGCTTTAAGAAAGATGCATTTTATTTAAATAAGGCATTCTTTACCGAAGAACCTATGATTCATGCTTTGCCTCATTGGAATTGGGAAAAAGGCGAAAAGGTTAGAATTATGACTCATACCAACTGCGAAGAGGCAGAGGTATTTATAAACGGCAAATCAATAGGTAAAAAGCCGGTAGATAAATATGACATGACAGATTGGTATACAGAATTTGAACCCGGAACGCTTAGAATGGTAGGTTATCGTGACGGCAAGGCTGTATGCGAGGATGAAGTTAAGACTGCAGGAAAGGCAGTAAGGCTTATAGCGGAGCTTAGTAAGCCTAATGTTACAGACTGTTCGGACGATGCAGTTGCCGTAAATGTAAGTGCTGTTGATGAGAACGGAATATTTGTTCCGACAGCCGATATGCTTGTTAAATTCAGTGTAAGCGGCGGTTATGTAATAGGTGTTGGAAACGGCAATCCTAATTCTCACGAGGAAGATAAGGCAAGCGAGAGAAAGCTGTTTAACGGACGCTGTCAGGCGATTGTACAGGAAATTGACGGTGCCGAAAAACTGGTTATTACAGCATCGGCTGACGGTTTGGAGTCTGCAGAGACAGAAGTTGAAATTGTAAGAAATACAGATAAAAAGTATATTGACTCTGTAAATGAAGTATATATCGGAGGATGGAGAATAAATTCGGAAATATTTGACGAGAAGCCTTCGGCAGATATAGAAATTGCGGACAGTGATATGAATAACTGGGTATCGGCAGATATAGGCTATGCAGATATGTTTACAAATAAAACCGGTTATGCGTTGTACAGAGCAAAGACTGTAATTCCACAGGATTCACAGGAAATACTATTCCGTCAGATTCATGGCAGTGAAGTTGAGATATATGTAAACGGAGAATTGAAAGCACAGAGAAAAGCACGCTGGGGTGCAAAGATTTCGATAGGCGGAATAGAGCCGGGAGAAACAGAGATTACAGTTATTATAAGCAGTAAGGAAGCGGCGGACGGTGCAGGAATTACCGCTCCGGTTGTAATTGTATAAATAATTAAATTGATTATTTATATTAGAGATGCCGCAAAATTTTAAAATAAAGTTTTGCGGCATTGATAGTTATGTATGAAAAGGAAATAAAATGGAAAAGATATTCAAGGAAATAAAGGCAGCAGAGCCGCAGAAAATAGTATTTTCAAAGCCAAAATCAAAGACAGAAAAGTATAAAAAAATAGTTATTTCAATAAAGGGCAATACCTATCAGGCAGAAAAGTTTACTGATAAACAGGCATTTCATGATAATATAGAATCAGAAAATTTAGTTGATTATTGTGTAAGGATTATAGGAGATTATAAGCAATGCAATGCTTTTTCGACTGGGGAGGAATTTATACTTATGATTTCTTCAAAGGGAAAGCTTACATTCAAGCGTAAAAAAAGCAATTCTGTATGTAATATAAATGCCGGACATAACAGGCAAAAAAAATATATTATAGATGCCGCATCGGCGGCGGCTCCGCTTGTAGATATGGGTATATTCACAAAAGACGGCAAGGTTGTTAATTCAATGTATGATAAGTATCGTCAAATAAACCGTTTTATAGAAATTATAGATGATGAGGCATCTAAAATAAAAAAAGATGAAATAAATATAATTGATTTTGGATGCGGAAAATCATACTTAACATTTGTTCTTTATTATTATTTTACCGAGATTTTAAACAAGAATGTAAATATAACAGGACTTGATTTAAAAGCAGATGTAATAAAGAACTGTAATGAGGCAGCAGAAAAATACGGATATAATAATCTTCACTTTGAATTGGGAGATATTAACGGATATAAGACGGATAAAGAAATTGATATGGTAATAACACTTCATGCCTGTGATACTGCGACAGATTATGCTTTGTATAATGCGGTGTCATGGGGAGCAAAATATATATTCAGCGTTCCGTGCTGTCAGCATGAATTAAATTCGCAGATTAAGAGTGATAATTACAGTATTCTTACAAGATACGGAATATTAAAGGAGAGATTTGCAGCGATTGCTACTGATGCAATAAGAGCAAATGCCTTGGAAGCCTGCGGATATAAAACACAAGTGCTTGAATTTATAGATATGGAGCATACTCCTAAAAACCTGCTTATTCGTGCTGTAAAGAAAAATGTAAGTAATGATGTGAGGGAGAAAGCAAAGGAGGAAATTAAGAGATTAACGAATGAGTTTTCGCTTGAACCAACACTTATTAAGCTTTTGGAGGATAGCTATTTATGATACAGGAAATAGAGCCGATGCAGTTTATCAATTCATATGAACCGAAGTCAATACCTTATGATGAGGATTATGCACTTATATATGAAAACGGTGAAATGGTTTTTAAAAACTCAAAATATGAATGTTTTACAATAGGGGACACAAAGAAACTTTTTGGAAATGTTCAATACAGATACCTTTTCAGTATAGATGATATGCATTTCTTTCTTGCAGAGGGGGCGGATGTATCAGAATACAAAACAAGAAAAAAGATAATACAATTAAGGGATACAAATCCGCAGTGGCTCGGATTTGCCGGTGCCTGCGGTGCACAGCTTATGAATTGGTATCACAGAACACGTTACTGCGGTGCCTGCGGAAAAGAAATGAAACATAGCGAAAGTGAAAGGGCGATGGTTTGCCCGTATTGCAATAATACAGTATATCCTAATATTGCACCGGCCGTTATTGTAGCACTGTATTCGGGAGACAGAATACTTTTGACAAAGTATGCACATGGTCCTTATAAGAGGTATGCACTGATTGCCGGATATACCGAATTTGGAGAAACAATAGAAGAAACCGTATCAAGAGAGGTTATGGAGGAAGTAGGATTAAAAGTAAAAAATATCAGATACTTCGGAAGTCAGCCGTGGCCGTTTTCGGGAACTCAGCTGATGGGATTTATTACAGAGCTTGACGGAAATGATAAGATAAGAATGGATAAAGATGAATTGAGTGTTGCGGAATGGAAAAACAGAGATGAACTTGTTCCGGAAGAAAATCCGAGGTCATTAACAAACACAATGATACAGGCATTTAGGAAAGGTGAATTTTAAAAGGAGCTGCTGCAAAGTCTTGTTTTGCAGCAGCTTCTTAGTATTTATTAATTATCCTCTTTATTAGCTTCGGCAGATTTTTTTGAAACGTGCTTTTTTGCACTGTATTTCTTTTGAATCTGTCCGTTAGCCTGTTTTCTTGTCCTGCGTTTATACGGAGGACGTCGCTTTCGGGGCAGCTGAGGTTTTTCTTCGGCTGTTTCCGGAGTCGTTGAGTTTTTCTCCGGCTCGGATTTATCAGAAGATAAATCTTCGTTTTCCTGTGTTTCTGTTTCCGATTTAATAGTCTCAGGTTCAGAATTTTCATTGTCCGAATTCTCATTCATAGGTAAAATTGAAGTTTCTGATTTAGTATCCGATTTAGTTTCAGAGCTTTCAAAATGTTCTTCACCGGTTTTTGTCGGTGTTTCAGAGGGCGTATCTTCTGCAATAGGACTATTTTCAGATACAAATTCACTGATTTCCTCGGTTTTAATTATATCGTTGTTTTCGTCAGTTTCAATAAGTGACGAGGATAATTTATTCTGTTCGCTTTCTGTTGCAGTATTTATTTGCGGCTCTGACGGAAAGTCAAAATCAAACTCAAGCTGTGTAAATGAGGTCGGACGCTTAAATTCGATTGTATAATCCTTCTTTGTGGCTCTGCGTTTTATTTTTCTTCTGGTCTTTTTCTTTTTTTGGGGTTTTTGTTCACCTTCCGGATTTTCTGTGCTTGAAGAATAATCATCATTTTCAGTTTCAGTAGAAGTTACTGTAAAATCTATAACTTCAGAATTAGTATTATCCGAATTTGTATTTTTATCTGAATTTATATTCTGTTGAGCTTTATTTTCAGACTCCGGTTTAGAATTTTGATTTAATTCATCATTTGGAGTATACTCAACATATATGTCAGCTTTGTTTATGTCGGGTTCCGGTTCGGAATTTGCCGATAAATCTGAAAAATTATTCTCTGAAATTACCTGTTCCGAAGTGATTTTATTCTCAAGTGCTTCCGGCTTGGAAGATGGTTCAAATACTTCATGAGTTATTTGCTCATTAGATACATCTGTTTCCGATGTATTTTCGTTATTTTCTGAAACATTACTTTCCGCATCGTTAAAATCTGTATCAGATTTTGTAACAATATCTTCGGAATTATCAGAAACAGCAGAAATATCATCTTTATTTTCTGACGACTTTTCAAGTTCGGGTTCTCCTCGATGCTCTTCGTTTTCGGCATTTTGTGTGTTTTTGTCTAAGTTGTTATGAACTGACTTTTCTTCGATTTCCTTGTCAAGAAGCTGCGAAATTTCCTCGGACGTTCTGTAATCGGCACGCTTATCCGGATTTTTTATATTAAAAGCATATTGCTTTCCGAAGCGTTTAAAATCGACCGGACTGCTTTCAGCCTTTAAAAGTGCCGTTTTTAATTCCGTCCCTGCAGCATATCCGGATAAATCACCGGACGAGTTAATAACTCTGTGGCATGGAATAATGAATAGCAGCGGATTTTTGTTGCATGCAAGTCCAACAGCTCTTGCACCCTTTGGCTTTCCTATAGCATTTGCAATATCCTTATATGTTCTTGTTTCTCCGTATGGAATTTCAAGAAGTGCAGCCCATACCTGTTTTTGAAAGTCACTGCCTTCAAGACGAATAGGGACAGTAAATTCCTTTCGGATACCCTTGAAATATTCACGCAGTTCCTGCATTGCTTGCATAGTTATATCATTAGCATTGTATTTAACATATTCATCCGTAAAGTCAACCCTGGTTACTGCTTCATTATCGGCATAAACAACTATTCTTCCAAAGTTAGTCATTGTACCCTGGATAAATAGCTCTTTTTCAGGCTCAGGTTCGCTATTGTCTTCAACGGGACGATTTTTTACAGCATTTCTATAAAAACGGCTGCGTAGTTTTTCAAGTTCCTTTTCATCCGGCTTTATGTTAAGAGCAGAAACAGCTTGGGAAGCATGTTCAAGAAGTGCAGCGGCACATTTTCTCTTAGGAACAAGCTGTGCCGTATCTCCGTCAAGCGTCAAAATCTTGTTTTTGGTCATGAAATTAATGTAATATACCAACTCATTAACAGAATCAATATTTTCTTCAAACCATGTATGCCATGCCTTAAAGCGTTCAGATGAAAAGTCAAAGTTAGTTCCTGTAACAAGTTCATACAGACTTAGCGGCGGTTCAGAGATTTCTTCATCGGAGGGCAAAATTAAAATTCTGCCATTTTTTTCGAGAAACATTATTTTGTATCCCGAAATGAGAAGTGAAATAAACTCGTAATAACTCATGTCCCCTAATTCCGGAGCGTGATAAAAATGTTCCGTAAAGTTTCTAAGCATGTCAATATCAAAGCGTTCCATTGCCATATAACGTTTTATAAGCTTGTCATTGAGCATAGCCTCGATGACACGGCATAAAGCATCCTTGTAATCAATAGAGTTCTCTATATGAATACGAGCCTCCATAAGCTCATGAATATCACAAAGTAAATATTCATTTCCGAAATCAACCCAATCATCACTGAGCATTATAATGCTTTTGTTAGTGGTTACACCATATGAAGCAACAACAACATTTTTGCCGTAGCTCTTCAATTCTTCACATAAAAAGCCGAAATCGGCATCTCCGG
>USPO01000028.1 GCA_900556575.1 uncultured Eubacteriales bacterium | reverse complement strand
TATATGCCTCATGCGGAGATACACGAATTTATACATTTCGCCATTCATCCATTTCTGAGGTTACCGAAGACCATAGCGAGGCATTTGATAAGTTTGAAACAAATCATATATCATACAGCGAAATAAGAATTGATACAGATCGTCACAAGCTTCATCGTGTATTGGGTGACAGGCTAAGCTGGGAACCTGACATATCAGATGTAATAAATATAAATTCGGCATTTTCGTTTCTTATCTGTACTGATGGATTTTGGAATTTAATAACCGAGGATGAAATGGAAAAGGCAAAGCGATTTGCATTTTCTTCAAGTACATGGCTGAAACGTATGCTAAACAAAGTTCAATCAAGAATACAAAACGGCAGTGATAATATCACCGCCGCCGCTATATGCATCGAAAAGTCAGATGTTCTTTAATTAAAGTTTAAAATCATCAATGCTAAATGTATTTTTAAGCCGGCGCCTTCTTCGTGTCGGCTTTTTAAATATATCATACTCAAACTTATCACAGGTTCCATTTAAAGGAACGTACTCATTTTTTAAAATGCATTCCAAGTGGTCATCTACCCCAACAGCCGCTTTCGATCTCTGACATAAAGCACATATTCTATCTATATCTTCACTGTATATCATTCATTTGGTATCCTTTCTTTTTTTAATCGGATCAACGCTCCTGCCTTGCTTGCAAGAAGCATAACCTGCGATAGATTGTAATCTTCACAGAAAGCATTAACTTCTCAAATTTTCAGTTGGATATTATAACTCCTGCTGATATTCTAAAATGGCCCCTCCGCCTTAGAAGTGAGAGACATCTACGCTTAGGTTATATTAGTATACCACCAATACAGCATTTCGTAAAGAGGCATTTTTTCACAGCCCTAGACTCTTTCTGAAGCTATTTATCTCCTGTGCCTTTTCGAGATTAACATTATCCTGGGAATGCAAAACATTCTTTATTGTTTCCCGTCTGTTAAACACAGCGTTTAACGCACGCTTTCCCCAAAAATACGGGAGCAGAAAAGGATACTTTTTTAATATTTTATACCTATCTTCCATAAATTCTCTCGTCATAAACATTGCATGTGCATAACTCTTCAGCTTCAGAATTGTACGCGACGATTCAATTCCCGCAATCTCATTTACCTGCGCGGACTCAAATTGCTCTTCTATACCATTCCACCCGCTTTGGGCAATATATATACTAAGTTTTTTTATTTTTTCATCTGCTTCTCTACCCTCAAACCAATATTCGGTTAACTTAATGAGATTTTGATGAAATTCTGTTAAATCACATTTTTCTAATATATCATTTATGTGATTCCAATTCATATTTTTAAATTTTTGCAAATAAAGCCATACATCAAGTACTGCTCTTATTCCGGAGCCTCCAAAACTAACATGCTTTGCAATGTGACATACCATGAATATATAAAAATCTTCATCTGACATTACATATTCATGCCCCTGCTTATTTATTATCCTATCTGTTATTTTATTACATTCATTCTGCCACTTATATTTATTATTGATAAGCTTTCTATGAAGTTCTATGTATGAAAACTTGTCTATCCTATAATTATCTGACGGATGCAAGTCACCAAATGAGGAATTTATAAATCCCAAATTTTCCATTATAGACTTACATCTCTCAGCATTTTCTCTTCCTACATAAATGTCTATATCCGAACTGCATCTTAAATCACCTGAAGGATATAGGGTCTTCATTATCATTCCTTTCATCGGAAGATAGTCTATACCATTTTTTTCTAATGCATTCTTTACCATTTCAAAATAATATTGCTGTGCTGCATTATTCAATATTCCTTGGTTGTACTTATCCTTAAAATATGCTATTGCCTTGACATTTACATCATCTTTTCCTACTCTTTTAAGATATTCATAAACCATTCCCTCAAGCTTATGACTCATACAAAAGCTAAAGAAATTAATATCACTTGCCGCTTCAACAACAGAAGCTATATCAGAAACCTCTTCTTCCAATATAACTGCACGGCATATTTCAGTTAATCTTTTTGTATATTTCTCTATCATTTATATTCCCCTTGGCTGTTATGCTAAATACAGCATTTCCAGCAATTTTTCTACATTATAAGTATACCATATTATAGTTATTACGTCAAGTATTTTATATATTAAAAAACCGTATAAGCAAGCTTATACGGTTAAATGGTTGCGGGGGCCGGATTTGAACCAACGACCTTCGGGTTATGAGCCCGACGAGCTACCGAGCTGCTCTACCCCGCGATATTCATTTTTTATTACTCTTATCAAGTACTTATATATAATAACATACTTTTAAAAAAAAGTCAATAGTTTTACACCAACTTTAGAAGTATTGTAACATTTTCATATTATATTCACCATTTTTATAGCAACATGCACAATTAAACTCTATATTATTTGTGTATTTACACAATATAAGGTATAATACAGCCTCCGAACTAATTTTCCGAATGCTGCATTATACCTATTAAATTCTTTTTAATGTACAAAAAGCATGGCTACACTTACAATCAATGTTGATACTACCATAATTCCTGCTGTTATAATGCTTATAATTCTTACCAATTTTTTATTCATCTGAAAACCTCCTATTATTTTTCGAGCTTTTCAAGCAAACGCTCAATCATTGCTGCCGCTTGTGCCCTTGTTTCGGTATCCTTTGGTGCAAATGCACCACTTCCTACCCCTGTTATAATTTCATTCGTCGCTGCCAATTTTACAGATGGCAGTGCCCACGCTGAAATGTCACTTTCATCTGTGAATGTAACATTTTTATTTGCTTCTTTAAGTTTTGTCATTGTATTTGCATTTAAAGAATACTGACACAATGCCATTGTAAAATATGTTGCCTCTTCTCTTGAAATCGAAACATTTCCATTAAATGCCCCGGAATATTTTATTGATGAATCTACTGATGCTCCGCTTTCATCTCTATCTATAGAAATATTCGCCTTGTAGCCTACAATCATATCCTGCGGTATAAGTCCCTTGTCCAAGGCACTCTGTAAATATGGTGCATACCAATCATTCCATGAAGCATCGAGACACTCGTCTTCACGATATTCAACAGTCGGTATACCTACTGCTTCCATCATCATTTTAAGATACTGAGCTCTTGTTACCTCACCATCAGGTTTAAAACTTCCGTCCTCATAGCCATTTATTATACCCTTATCTGCAAGCTTATTTATTGACACATTTGCCCAATGATTATTACAATCCCAAAATTCTGCCGCAGATACACTCTGTGCAGCAAGAGCTAATACTGCAGCAGTAACTATTATTTTTTTATTCAATTAAATTTCCTCCCTGATTTCCGCATTATTCAGATATTTTTAATACCGGATATAAAGCAGCTGTAGCCTGTGCCTTTGTTAAAAAGTCATTTGGTCTGAACGTTCCGTCTCCCATACCGCTTATTATTCCATATCCATAAGCCGACTCAACCGCATTACGATATTCAGGCTTAATTTCACTCAAATCACTGAATTCTCCATTATTTAAATTAGACTTAATATCAAGCTTTTTATCTGAATTCTTCACCATATACGAAAAACAATTCATCGTAAGCGCTGCCATTTCTTCTCTTGTTATAGGTTTATTGCCATCAAAGCTCAAAATACTGCCGTCCGGCGGTATATACGATGTAACAGTTACTTTAACAGCCTCCTTATCCTCTGAAGCCTCACTGAGAATCTTTTCAATACTTTCTGTTCCCTTGCAATTATTAATCATTGTCGGTGGAATTAACCCCTTATCCAGGGCACTCTGCAGCATATAGCAATACCAATCAGTTTGTTTTGTATCAAGGCATTCTCCATCTCTGTATGCATGCCCAGTAATACCGCACACATTCATGACCATATTTAAATATTCTGCTCTTGTAACTTCCTTATCCGGCATAAAGTTCCCGTTTTCATCACCTTCTATAAATCCCAATTTATTTAATTCAGCAATTTTATTTTCACCCCAGTGTCCTTTTATATCAACTAATTCCATTGATTTTTTCAGATACTTTGCAAGTTCCGGAACACAGTCTGGTAATGCATTGGCTATTATTTCAGCAATGGTTTTTGCACCTTTTTGTTTTAAATGAGTATGGTCATCCGTTCCGGTCTGATATGCTTTACTTTCAAGAGGTTCACAAATAAAATATCCGTTTAGCACATCTTTCTTCTGCATGGTATTCCATTTCTCTGTTATCAACTCATTGGCATCTATAAAATTTACTCCTGTTTCATTTGCTATTTCCCTTGTAGGAACAGCATAATCCTGACGTGAATCCATGAAGCATGAATTTTCTTCATCCCACCAGCTTGCGGCTGTTGCGGTTAAAAGAACCGGTATTCCGCCTCTTTTCTTAACTTCTCCTATGTACTTATTTTTAATAAGTTCTTTATAATCTTCTACACTTATATATCTTTCCGGTTTATTTTCCGCACCGTCATTTATACCAAACTGGATAAACACATAATCTCCCGGATGCATTTCCGTAAGAATATTATCAAGTCTTCCGTCATTATCATAACTCTTTGAACTTCTGCCGCCCATTGAACGATTATCAACTACTATATCATTTGTAAAAAAATCACCGAAAACCTGTCCCCATCCGGTTTGAGGATAAGCCTTTTCGTAGTTATATGTTTGTGCAGTAGAATCACCGGCTATATATATAGTTGGTTTTTCCCCTGCCGATGTTCTGTTTTCAATCTGCGTAATCTCTATATCTGTTACATTAGGGTTTTCTCCCAAAATCTTGACTTCTATTTTCCCATTTTTCGTGACTGCTCTCTGCACATTCTCTTGAGTTTTTCCGGCTTCTAAAGTATATGTGCGAACCCTTTCTCCACCGTTTATGTAGATATTCGCATTTGTCTCGGTATCTCCTCCGGTATTAACCCTTACCTCATAATCTCCGTCCGGAACGTCTTCCATTAATACAATGCCATTTTCTCCATCAGGCTTTACGGATTTCATATCATAAACCTTATCAAATAATTTTGTCTCATTCTCTGCATGCACTAACGGTACAACAGGCATTACTGCCATTGTAAGAACTGCAGATATTATTTTTTTCAGCCTCATATTCAGCTTCCTTTCCCTATACACAATATTCTAATTATATTATATAATATTGCGTTAAAAATTGCAAGTGTAATTTTGAGGTAATCATAAATTATTGAGTAAATTTTCTGTAAAGTAAAAAATGGGGTACAGCAAAACTCAATTAGTTTTCTATACCCCTGCAGTTCACAAGCTGCCGCACGTCCAGAGTCTTGCAGTCAATGCCAAGCAAGACTCTGATTTAAATATCAATCCAATTCTATACAGACACACGAAACAAATAATTTATTATGAGTTTTATATTCACCTATTGATTTCAAATAATCTCTGTATCCTCCGTCAGCTCTTGTTATATCCGGAATTCATTCCTTAAACTGTCCTGTCTGTCAATCCGCTTCCTATAACAAACCTTTTTCTTTTGCTTCATAAATGATTTTTGCCATATCACCGCGCGTGAACAGATCCATAGTTTCTGACTCTTTCTCTGTTATAATACCTCTGTCAAGTAATATTTGTATACCCTGCATGTAATCAAAATCACTCTCACCGGCAGCACGCAAAGTAAATGTTGCAAACTGTTCAGCCGTTACTGGATCGTCTGGTGCAAATTCCGTATCACTAACACCGTTTGTTATTCCGTATTCTTTTGCCAATGCCGCATACGGTGATACCCAATTATCCGACGATATATCCGTAAACTGACTCACCATATAATTTGAAGTTTGATCCTCAAGACCTAAAGCTCTAACCAATAATGTTACCGCTTCTGCCCGTGTCAGTGGCTTTAAAAGATCAAGTCCATTTTCATTTCCCTGAAGAAGTCCTTGCTGCTGCAAGGCTTCCGCCTCTGATTCATATGCAGCTTTTTCTTTTTCTGCCAATTTTATTATTTCATATTTTGTCGGATACATTTCGGCAAAATCCGTATCAGCTAAAGCATTCATCATTTCATCCATTGTATAAATTCTACCGTATTCCATATTTTGAATTACATCGTAACCACGTATTCCCATCTTTATTAAATACTCGTTGTTCGGTGTAGCTATATATAAAAACAAAATTTTTGCTGGATACGGTACAAAAAACAGCTTTATATCATCAACATTTGTTTCTCCCTTATTTATTAAAGTTTCTTTTATTGAGCCTGTATTTTTAAAAATATAATGGCAGTTTTTTGATATAACAGCCTGAGATTTATTTTTATTACCAAAACTTTCAAGCACCACCTGATGATAATTGCCTTCTTCATCATAATAATACGTGCCGGAATTATAGTTTTGTACTACCCAATAGTATTTATCTGATAATAAATATTTCAGTAAACCTTCTTTTGCATATTGAAATATGTATTTATTTGTAAGCATGAAATTTATCTTTGCTCCATTGTTATAGTCAAGGTCAGCTGCATATTCATTATAAAATAAATCATATTCTTCTTTCTCATTCTCTGTAATTTTATTCCACGATTCTTTCCTAATATTCTCAAGCCAATGTGCCCATATCCTGTCGTTAAAATCATCCAATCTTTCTTGATGCATTGATTCAAGCTGTTCCTGCGAAAAATAATTTTTCATTAACAAGTTCTCAAATTTATCATCGAAACCCTGAATATCATTTGTTTCCGCCAAGGCGGATATGCTCATATTCAATGCGAATATGCTAATAATAAATGCTATTATTCTTTTCATTATAACCTCCTATAAAAACTTTGTTGATGGTTATTATTGAACATTCTGAATATTCCCTGTTTTTTCATTGAGAATAATTTTCCGGTAATAAAGAATTGAGGGTACCTGCCTCTTATCAAACTGCTTTAACCTAAACGAACCGCAAACCATTCCACTTGCACTCAAAACAGAAACCATACTATTATTAGATATGGATTCCGTCTGCAATTAGATTATATTTTTCTGAACACGGAGTCAAAACATCACTGTTCCATATAAACACACAGGCTTGTCCGCCTTCATACAAAAATTCCTTTTTAAATACACTTTCCTCATCAGAAGATATACTTTCAAATTTGACAGCACACAGCCTTCCTTCTCCGTCATACTCTGCGAAAATCATCAATCCATCATCAGCATTGCTATATTTTTCAGCGGTTACTTCCGCTATATCATTATCTGTTTCACATCCTACTATTCTGTAAGAATATTTATAATTTTCCGGAGGTATAACAGGCTTATTTGTCGGTTCGAGTGTTCCTGTCGGCTCCGGTGTTCCCGTTGGCTCCGGGGTCCTTGTTGGTTCGGGTGTTCCTGTCGGTTCGGGTGTTCCCGTTGGTTCCGGGATCCTTGTTGGTTCGGGTGTTCCCGTTGGTTCAGGTGTTCCCGTTGGTTCAGGTGTTTTTGTCGGTTCAAGGGTTGATGATACATCAATGAACGGAATATCTGTTGGATTTACTGTTTGCTCGGGTAATGCGGTTGGTGCAGATGTCGGAGTCGGCGTAAATGTCGGAGTTGGTGTAAAAGCCGGAGTCACTGTCGGCTTATTATCGGAATTTTGTGATTCTCTTACGGAGCTTACACCGTTATGAACCGTTTTTATATATGCGGCACTCATTCGCTCATCATAACGGTCATTATCATTGCTTACATAATAACCAATATGCGGCGGCTGATTATACCCTGCATTTTGACAGGCTACCTGCATACGATAGGCTCTGTCATGCATCAGGGTATACAGCTTATGCTCCGTTGGTATTGTTGTTGTATATACAAGTAAGCTTGAATTGTCCCTGCTGCGCGCTACTACTTCCTCTCTCCAATCTCCGAAAAGGTCTGCCTGCAAGCATGGATTATTTTTTGTATCATTATTTGCTGCTGTTCCCTCCATTGTTATTAAGGTAGTATTATTGGATTTTACCTCTATGTTTCCATTTCTCGATGATTTTCCGTCAAGTAAATCATCATAGAGATCTCCGTCCCAAAATATTCTGAAATTTGTGCTTGAAGGAGTATATGTATTCATTCCGCTTTGAATATCGGTGCCGCCGTATGAAATATAATTACCGCTGCCCCAAAATTCAAAATATCCGTCACTGTAAGCGGTGTTAGCCATCATACCTCGCCCGGTATCACGGCTTGCACTCGTATGAAACAATTCCTCTCCTGTTGCGGCATCATAAAGAGTCATTCCGCCGTCTATAGTATTCCCGTCATTACCGTTAGTACTTCCGCTTATTACTCTGCCGCTGTGTTCCTCATGCACGCTGAAATATTCCATTCCCTTATGTATCGGATCATAATCCGCAAGATGAAGTGCATCACCGTGTCCTCTGCCGGAACACCATAAAACGCTAAAATCATTATCCAGTGCAAGAGAACCGCATAAAATCTCGTCTTTGCCGTCATTATCAACATCACCGACCGTTAAATTATGATTTCCGTTTCCGGCATATACTGAATTATCGCCTTGATCGGTATCAAAATCGGCAACCTGAACAAGCCGCTTATTTACAAGATTATATGCTGCCGCAGTAGTTTTTGCATAATATCCACGCCATGTTATCATTGACGGGACTTGTCCGTCAAGATAGGCAGCTGCGGCAAGAAATCTTTCCGACCTGTTGCCCCAGTTATCTCCCCATTCACTTACCGTACCTCTCGGATGCGGATAATAAACGGTATCCAGTGCTGCTCCCGTATCACCCTGAAATACAGTATAGTACTCATCACCAGACATAACTCTTCCGCCGGTATCTGCCGTACCATATTCGCTGTGCCGATAATCTGCGGTATTATCCGTATTCTTTATATCACTGATAAGAGAAGCCTCCGAAACATAATTTCCGTTTCCGTCCTTTGTTCCGGGTGCTGTTTTTAACGCAAGTTCAGCTTTACCGTCCAAGTCAAAATCATATGCCGCCATTTGTGTAAAATGTGCTCCTGCATTGATATTTATTCCCATATCAATACGCCAAAGCTTTTCACCATTCAGCTTATAGCAGTCAATATATACATTTCCGTTGTATTTTGAATTTTTACCGCTGTCAAAAGAATTAGACGGCTCCCATTTAAGAATAAGCTCATATTCTCCGTCACCGTCAACATCGGCAGGTGTTACATCATTAGGCGAATATGTATACTCCTCTCCGTCAACACTTGTCCCTCCTTCAGGCACATCAAGCGGAATAGTAAGATACTGATTATTCCATACCTGTACACTTTCTCCCGAAGATATACTTCCTCCGGGCGGCACTACGGTATAGCTTGTTCCCTCTGTATTATCCGTATAATTTGTACTGTCGCTTACCGTAGCTATATATTTTCCATCTCGATATATATCAAATGATGTATTATAATTTTCAGTACCCAATAATCTCCATGACAGATATACACCCGAACCGCTCTTTACAGCCACTGTGCCACGATTAAGATATTCCATCTGCACCGGTGCAGCATCAGCAGCTTTAGCATTAAAATTTAACGGCACAGCTGAAACTCCCGCAACCGCTGCCGATAATACTAATGAAATAAATTTCTTCAAAACCTCATCTCCAATAGATATTTAAGGAATAGGAATTGCTCTCCCTTCCCTATGTTATATACTTAAATACTTACGATTTTATAATACTCCTCCGTACTAATACACCAATTATTTTGCATTTTCATACTTGTCCTTTTTCTTTTTAATTATATCACATAAAACACATAATTAAAAAAAACTTGTGAAATTCGCAGTTTTCTTGTGAAATCCGCAAAAAGCTGCAATATAATATATACATATTAGCAGGATGTTTTTATAATACATTACAAATATTGTGATATATTATCCAATTCCATAAAAACAATAGATAAAATATATTTATTGTTTTCCTGTTTAATACTAAATACACTATCATAGTGTTTTAACGCTGTTTCAATATTAATTCTTCCTATACCATGATTTTTACTATCTTTTTTTGTTGTAGTTCCTTTTATACAATCAGTATCTGGACAAGAATTTTCTATTTTACATACCAAAGCTTCATCACAATATGATAGCTGTACTTTTATATACGGATTTAAATCCATCTTTTCACATGCCTCAATAGCGTTATCCAATGCATTTCCAAATATTATACATATATCTTCATCATCAATCGGCAGTCCTTCGGCTATTTTTAAATTTGTATAAAAGCTAATATTCTTTTTCTCTGCTTCCTCTTTTTTAGCACTCAAAATAGCATCTAATACCGTATTTCCCGTATTAATATCAGATTTACTTGCTTCTGTTTTTTTAAGCATTTTATTTATATAATCTATACATTGGCTGTACTCTTCTTTATCAATTTTAGCCAAGATAGCCAGCATATGATTTCTTAAATCATGCCGCAAACTCTTGATTTGATTCTGTGATGATATGATTTCTTTATAGTAACGTATCTGATCTTTTAATTGTTTTTGAGCCAATTGCTGTTCCGCTGACAAATGCTGCTGTTTTAATGCTGTTTCATATAAATACATTGTAATAACAGTTGCAGCCAACAAACCTACAGTACATATAATACTCATATTTCTTAAATGTTCATTTATTCCGAATTGCAATATTCTATAAAATGTAGTTATTATAATTGCCGTTATAACAAACATTATTGTAAATAATATCAAATAATTTATATCCAACAATTCATTATTTTTCTTTATTCTATAGCTGATAACCCATGTAAGCAAAATTCCAAGCAATTTTGATGATGCAATTCCTATCATCATTAATACCTCATTATTTAACAGTATGTCGACATTTGTTCCCAACAATGCTGATAATAATACTAATATCAGAACCTCCGATATACTTAAAACCAGAAAGCTTAATACCGATGACAATATTCTAATAATTATTTTTCCGCTATACAAAAACGACATAAGGAATGCTCCAAGAATAATTACATATATATTGACTATGCTGCTTGAAAACTTATAATTACTTATATCAATAAGCGCTGTAAAAGCAAATACACCTATCATATATACATATTGAGAAATAAATCTCCTCTTTTTCATTAATGAACCAAATAAAATAAAAGTCATTATTGACTCTATAGCTCCAGTCATTAGCAGCGATATTTTATACATAATCATCTCCAAAAGCCTTCCTTTCCTTATATTCAATAAAACATTGCTTTAAATTTTCGGCATATGTTCTGCCTACCTCTAAACGCTGAGCAATCCCCTTTAATATAACATTTTTTTCTCTTAAAACCTTCACAAAAGCAATATTAACAATGTATGATTGATATATTCTCACAAACATTTCTTTCGGTAATTCTCCTTCAAATTGTGATAACAATTTATTTGTTTTATGTACTCCATTTACCATATGAATTAAAGTTTTTCTTTCCTTTTTTTCAATATATACTATTCTATCTATATCTAAACGTATTGTATGCCTATCCTCTACTATACTAATATATCTGACTGCCCTATTTATTCGCTGTATGGCACGATTCATATCCTCAGCAAAATCATCATAGCTAACAGGTTTTACCCAAAAATTCATCGGTTCAGACCGAAAGCACTTGACAGCATACTCCGTATACCCCGTTAAAAAAAAGATAATTATACTTTTATCTATACTCCTTATTTTATTAGCCAAATCAACACCGTTTAATCGCTTCATTTCAATATCGGTAATTAAAATATCAAATACATTTCCATTGCTTTTATAATAATCCAATAATTCTTCCGCACTATAAAATATTTCCCATTTTATTTCCTGTTCTTTATTATCATGTATAAATTTTTCTAAATATTGTTCAGTTTTTGTAACACTTTCATCTTCATCATCACATATTGCTATCATCAATGACTTTGCCATAAGTTTTCTCCCCTTACAATCTACAACTAATTACACATATTATCTGTTGTTTAATAATCATTTTTCTATTTCATTATATCATTTTTTTAATGCCCAATCAACTTTTAATACACATATTATTCACAATATTGTAAAAAGTGACGATTTCCATCAAAAAAAATTATTATATTTAGTAGTTATGCTCTTTTTACTCTCTATACTTTTTCTAATTTTACTCTACTTTTAATATATTATTTTAATTAATTGTATTGAAATGCATTCATTTTGTTTGCATTTTTATTTTCAATATTTTAAATTTCTTTGTAACTATACCTTTTTATTATACATATAGTAAATAACAGCCAAATTTACTGTATTTAGTCTAACAAATTATCACAATAAAAAAAGAGCAAAAATTCAATTATTGCATGAATTTTTGCTCTAAAAATGTAAACTACGTTTCGCTTCACATATTATATTATTTTTAGTCAAATTAACGACTTA
>USPO01000027.1 GCA_900556575.1 uncultured Eubacteriales bacterium | reverse complement strand
CTGCCGCAAAAGCACCTGCACCGTTAGCGGATACAAGAAGTGCTGTAACAATCGAAACTATTGCTGTCTTTTTCATTATATGATTATCTCCCTTCCATTTAATGAACGTAACAAGTATTAAATATTGTCTGCCGCAATGCCTTGCAGCAAACACCTTAGCCGATAATCAAATTGCAATTTATCATCTTCACTATATATTACGGAAGTTAATTAAAAAAATAGGGGGATGATGAAAAAAATTTTTAAAAAAGCTGCGAAATGTCATATTTCCATAACATTCCGCAGCTTTTTTTATTTAACCTTATCTTATTTCACATTATTGAATACATCACGGTCAACCGAACCATCCTGCGATGCAACAATTGTCGTACAAATTGCATCACCTGTGATATTAACAGCTGTTCTTGCCATATCGAGTATTCTGTCTATACCCATTATAATAGCAATACCCTCTACCGGCAAACCAACCGATGCAAATACCATTGACAGAGTTACAAGACCAACCGACGGAACACCCGCAGTACCTATCGATGCGAGCGTTGCCGTTGCAATAACCGTTAAATAACCCGTTACGCCGAGGTCTATATTGAATGCCTGTGCCGCAAATACAACCGCACAGCCCTGCATGATTGCCGTACCGTCCATATTAATTGTTGCACCTAAAGGAATTGTAAATGATGATATTTTCTTTGAAACACCCATCTTTTCCTTTAAGGTTTCAATTGAAAGCGGAATCGTTGCATTTGAGGTTGCCGTTGAGAAAGCAAATCCCATAACCGGAGCAAATTTCTTTACAAACTTTATCGGACTTAATCTTGTCAATACCTTAAGCATAAGCTGGTATACACCGAAGCACTGAATTATTAATGCGAACACTACGCAGAGCATATACTTGATAAGCGGAAGGAACGCATCAAAGCCGATTCCCGAAAATGTCTTTGCTATAAGGCAGAAAACACCGATAGGAGCAAGCTTCATTACACCTGTTGTCATTTCCATCATAATATCATTGAACTGTGCAAAAAAGTTTGCAACGGTTTCAACTCTTTCTCCAAGCTTTGCAATTATTACACCGATAATAAGTGCAAATAAAATTACCTGAAGCATTTCGCCGTTTGCAAGACCGTTCAGCGGATTTTTCGGAATAATGTTAAGTAATGTATCAATCATTGATGTTTTTTCCATTGCCTGAACATCATCAGCCTTTGCAAGCGACGATACATCAAGACCTATTCCCGGATTGATAAGACGGCTGATTAAAATAGCAACTGTAATTGCAACGGCTGTTGTAAAGATATACATTACTATAATCTTTGCACCGACCTTACCGAGTGTCTTTGAATCACCTATTGCAGACGCACCGCAAATGAGCGAACAGAATACAAGCGGCACAACAAGCATTTGCATAAGTCTTATAAATCCCTGTCCGCAGAACTGGAATATTCCGCCCACAATCACCGTATCTCTTACATATGATGCCGGAACAAAATAGTGGAATATGATACCGACAACCGCACCCGCCAAAAGTGCAATAAATATCCACGTTGTTAAGCCTAAGCCCTTTTTCTTATTATCAGCCATTATTTTATACCTCCAAAATATTCATGGAGAGCGTCCTTCCAATTCGGCATAACGTGCATACCTGTCATCTTCATCATCAAATCTTCAATTCTTGCATTGTTCGGTCTGAATCCGCCCTCTTTGTATTTAATCTCCGCATTAAGACCGGTTGCCTTAAGTATTTCTCTTGCCAATTCTTCTCTTGTACACTCGCCCTCACATGATGCATGGAAAATTCCGTATTCTCTTGACAAGGTAAGCTTCTTAATAAATTCCGCAAGTGCCTTCATACTCGTAGGTGAGCCTACTCTGTTTTTTACAACTTCTATTGCCTCGCCGTTCTTTGCTTTTCTGATAACCCTATCAACAAAGGTATTCTCTCCAAAACCGTATACCCATGATGAACGAACAATTATATGCTTGGGTGCAAGCTCTTTAACCATCATTTCACCGGCATACTTTGACTTAGCATATACACTCTTTGGATTCGGAGTATCAAATTCATTAAAATACTCACCCTCGTTTCCGTCAAAAACATCATCCGTTGAAAGCTGAATAAGCTTGGCATTTACCGTTCTTGCGGCAACGGCAAGATTTCTTGCTCCAAGAGCATTAACTCTGTATGCCTCTACTCTGTTGTCCTCACATTCCTGAGGGTTTGTCATTGCGGCACAGTTGATTATAATATCCGGATGATTCATTCTTGCGTAATCAATAACCGGATTAACCTCTGTAATATCCACATCGGTATCTGTTGTGGTTATTTCTGTGCTGTTATCCTTGATAAGCTTGTAAAGCTCGCTGCCGAGCCTTCCCTTTGCACCTGTTATCCAAATGCTTTCTTTCATCAAAATTTTCCTCCTTGTATATTTTTCGGAGCTTAATTATTTGCTCCTGTTTTACCAATCATCATTTAATCCTTTACCTTGTATACGTTTCTGTATAAAAGCTCTTTAAGCCTTAAAAATTCTGTTTCGGAAATTTCTCCGCCGGTTGTCATTATCATTAAATCTACCGGTGCCTGTCCTTTGGTTATTGACGGCTGCTTGTACGGGTATTCATTTAATGTAAATCCGTTTCTTCGGTAAAAGCCTATTCGGCGTTTTGCCATTTCTCCCTCTGACGGAGGCTCTGCCTCAAGGCAAACTCTCATATTGCATTTAGTAATCATTTCGGTTATAAACCGTTTTCCTATGCCTTCGTTACGGAGTTTTAAATCTACCGCAAAATGCTCTATAAACATCCAGTCCTCAATAACCCATACCGTCATAAAGGCTTTAACCGTTTCTTCCGTTTTAACGGCATAAACCTTAAACTTAGGGTCATTCAGCAGCTCCATTTGCTCCGTCCTTGTACGTCTTTCATTCGGCGGAAAGCTTTCTTCCATTATATCGTATACTTTGCTATAATCCTCGCTTGTTAAACTATCTGTTATTTTAAACTCCATTTTTATCCTTTACAAATCATAACCCAAAAGAATTAAATTTTACTTCTCACCTGCCGGTATCAGCTCTATAACCGATGTTTTACCGGAAACCGTTGCTTTGTCATGCTGTTCACTTAACGTATAATCCGTTCCCGTATAAATTCCCGAAAATGTATCTACTACTTTTCCGTTGTCATCAAGACACCTGAAGCTTACGCTTACGGTTCCTCTGCCTTCAAGATATGTATAAAGAACAAATTCAATATCGTAATTGCCGTCAGAATTTTTGCTTACATTTGTAAGCTTAAAATTTGACATATAATCGACCTTACGCTCCAATGAATCGTTATACTTAATAGGCATATCCGCTTCGGGCGAGGCTGTCGGCTGCAATACAGGTTCTTCCGATACCATCGTTACATCCGTATTTATCACAACCGTTCTTGTTTCAGCATTCCATTCAACTTTCGCACCGAATCCTTCCGCAACGGCTCTTGCCGGCACAAGCGTTCTATCCTCTATTATCTGCGGCGGTACATCAAGGGTGATTTCCTTTGAGTTTACCCTCATAGCGGAATTTCCTATTGTCATTGAAATTTCGGTATCGTCTTTTTTAGCCGTTACAGTTTGTGTTTCTCCGTTCCATTCAACTTCCGCACCAAGTGCCTCAAAAATGGCACGAAGAGGTACGAGTGTTCTGTCCTCTATTATCTGCGGCGGTACATCAAACCCTATTTCATTTCCGTCAATCACAACAGAAATATCATCTGCCGCATTGACAGCCGATACAGACAGCATTGCTGCCGCAGCAGCGGCAGTAACTTTCCTTAACATAAAACTATCCCTCCGTTTACACCACTGCTTTTTCCATCAAATTATACAGGCAGGCAAGTCCTCTGTAATGTGCCGCCTCACCGTCCGATGAATAGCAATAATCTTTTAATACCCTAAAATCATACTCCAAATCAAACAAATCAAGTGCCACCTTAAGCACACAGGCACCCGTATTATATCCTATTACGGTATATTCATTGTCCTTTCCCATTTCAAGATATTCTTCCTTTTTTAAGCCGTAAACCGTCTTGTAATATGTTCTGTCCGCCTCAAATTCCAGCGGCTTAACACCGTCCAAAAGGTCATTCCAGTTAGAATATCTCACATAGCTTCCATTCGGCTTATTTCCGCATACAGTAGCATATACGGCATCATATTCACCGGATGACTTCGCATTTTTTATATAATCAAGTATCTTATTATATTCCTTATCGTCATTGTTAAACTCAGGCTGAACATCAACCGCCAATAATATTTTCATAACCGGATTTTCCTTTCACTCATAAATATTTCATAAAAATCTGTCATACGGCTGCCGCAGATTAAAAATTACAGCAGCCGTTTATTTTAGAACTTAATGACACCCAAAGAATCAAGAACAGATGAAATAAGTACAGCCACCACAAAAATCGGTGCAATATATTTAATCATTACATTAAATATCTTTTCACGTCCGAATTTTCCCGATGAAGTAATTTCATTTTTCACCGTATCCTTATCCAATATATAACCGACAAAAATACAGGTCAACAGCGCCGTAACAGGCATAAATACCGAATTTGTAAGAAAGTCAACCGTATCCAATATATCCATGCTTCCGAACTTCACACCCGAAAGAACACTGTATCCCAAAATACATACTACTCCGCCGACAACTGACCATGCAGCACTCAAAAGAGCCGCTTTATTTCTTGAAATTTTATACTTGTCGCACAATGAAGCTACAATTGCCTCCATAACCGACATTGCAGATGTAAGTGCCGCAAAAAGTACAAGTACAAAGAACATTATACCCGCAATTCTTGTACCCGGCATACTTGCGAATACCTTTGGCAGAGTAACAAACATGAGTCCGGGGCCCTTTCCGAGAGCCGATTCATCTCCGCCCGAAAAAGCAAATACCGCCGGAATTATCATAAGACCGGCAAGAATAGCAATCAATGTATCAAATATTTCTATCTGTGATACACTTTTTTCAATATCACTGCTCTTGGGAAGATACGAGCCGTAAGCTACCATAATTCCCATTGCCAGCGACAGCGAGAAGAACATCTGACCCATTGCGGCAAGTACTCCCTTTATTGAAAAATGCTGCATATTCGGTACAAAGAAATATTTCACACCGTCCATTGCCCCCGGCAATGTAATCGAATACACGGAAATTGCAACGGCAAGTATCAATAATATGGGCATTAAAACTTTTGATGCTCTTTCGATTCCTTTTGTAACACCGCACATAATAATTGCTGTAATAGCTGCTGTAAATATCACCTGAACAATTATAAGTTTCACAGGATTAGCAAGCATATCCGTAAAATAGTTATCGGCTGCCATTCCCTGATATGCACCTCCAAGATAGCCGACCGTATAATTTACTACCCAGCCTCCTATTACATTATAATAAGGCAAAATAAGCACCGGAACCAGCGTTGCCAGAAAACCTATAAAGCCCCATTTTTTATTAAGTACAGAAAAGGCTGTCAGCGGTCCGTGTCCTGTTTTTCTTCCTATGACAATTTCCGCTGTCATAAGTGCAAAGCCGAATGTAACAACCAAAATGATGTATACAATCAAAAATGCACTTCCTCCGTACTTTGCGGCAAGGTATGGAAATCTCCATATATTGCCCAAGCCTATTGCCGAGGATGCTGCAGCCATTACAAAGCCGAGTCCGCCGGTAAAGGTTGATCTTTTTTGTTTCATTTTTTCTTTCCTTTCTTTAAAGATTAATACATACCGATTATTTATCCTCACAGCATAAAAAAATACCCATTTCCGTAATATATCGGAAATAAAGCATTCGTAAAGCCATAAGATAAACCAACTCATTTTATATTATACCATAATAATTTTATAATGTCAATTTTATATGAAAAATATGCGGCAAAATAAATTGATTTTTACCGCATATTTACTGAAATTATCTAACTCACTTATTTTTCTCATCTGCTGCCATTTGCAGCACTACCTTTGCCATTTTTAAATCAAGCTCCATCGGTTCTGTATATGCATCAAGAACAAATCCCTGTATTCTTCCCGAATTTAATCCCATTTCAAAGCACTTTACCGCCGGCAAATCCATTCTTAAACCATCACCGTAATCTTTCGGAATTTGGTCTAAATTAGAAAATAACGGCATAAAGTGTTTCTCACCGCTTTGGAGCATATCCGGAATCATACGAAACGCTGTCTTTCCTTCCGGTACTTCTATCGGCTCAAAGTTTTCGCCCTCTACATCCTCTGCACGATTTACCGGTACAATGACATTTGTATCTTTTAACAGCGATAAAACAGGCATAAGCTTTTCTATGTTTATATCATTCAGGAATTCGTGCTTTAATTCTCTCAAAAGCTTTCCTCTTTCCGGTCCGTTGTTAATATTATTCATTTACTTTCCTCCAAAAATCAATTTATTGTTTCTGTCATAAAATATGGTACTACATATAACGATAAAACTAATTATCAAAAATTTAGTTTTAACAAATCTCTGACTTATATACATAATAACAAAATATCACCGAATTGTCAAGCATCATATTATTTATTCGTGAGTTACTATATGCTCGATACCTGTATGTTCCTTTGCAAGATAGTCCTTCATAAAGCTTGGAAATGCCTTGTATTTATCCAAATCCTTAATCGGTATCCAATGCATTTCTTCTTTAACCCCAAAGACTGTACTATTGCTGTTAAGCTCCTGCGTTCCCCTCGGTTTCATTAAAAAGTAAAAGCTTACCTCATGGCAGTCAAGTCCGTCAAGAGTACCGCCGTCACCATGAAAGAAATTCTCATGAATGACTGCAAGCCTGTCAACCTCATATTTAACTCCGGTTTCTTCATATACCTCACGAACAGCGGCATCCTCTGCCGTCTCGCCCATATGTACCCCTCCGCCTATTGAATAATAGTAATCCTCCAATTTATTTCCAGCAAAGAGTACACAATCATTTTCAATAATAATTGCCGCCGCACGATACCTGAACCAGTTGTTTTCCTTTTTAAATCCACAGTTGTACATTTTGTATTCCCTCCGTATAACTTAATAACAATATACCACTTATCTCAAATCACGCTTCCCGCAAACAAAGCAAGAACATTGCTCCAATTTAAATTAATTAACTTTTACAGCCTTCATTCTCAGCCTTACATAGTCTGCATACCAATCTCCGTCTGTATACAATTCATCCCTCAACAGCTCAACCGCTCCGTCTATAATGCGGCTTTTTTCATCATTATCGGCAATAGTATCAAACGGTATTTTTACAAACATTTCGATCCAGTCCTTCATACCGTTTTCTCCCTTAAGTAAGGTAGGACGTTCAAACAATATTGCCTTCTTAACCAAAAAGCCACCGTTTTCAAGCTTCTTTGAATAATCACCTATTGTCGGGAAATAAAACGGCATACTATATTCATATCCGTATTCCTTAAATGCTGCTTTCAATGCACTATGAATTTTTACATTATTACCATATCCGCCAAATTCAAATACAAACTGACCGCCGCTGCTCAATGCATCATAAACACATTTTATCATATCGGACTGCCGTTCTTCATCAATCCAATGAAATACGGCATTTGAAAATACCAAATCAACTTTTTCCGGTAAACGAAAGTTTGCTGCATCTCCGCAAATAAATTCAATATCCGGATACTTACTTTTCGCTGTTTCAAGCAATTCTTCGGATGCATCAATTCCTATTACATCAATTCCTTTATCTTTTAGTTTTTTTGTCAATGCACCATTGCCGCAGCCCAAATCTACCGCATTTTTTACATTGTCAAAATCAATCAATTCCATAACACTGTTTCCATACTCATGTACAAATGAAAAATCATTTGTATATTTTTGAGCGTCCCAACTGATATTCATTGCTATGCAAGCCTCCTTAATATTCTAATATACTATATTAAAGTTTCATTGGTTCGATTATGTCTTTTTCAGTCACTTTTCTAAGAACCCGGCACGGATTTCCTACCGCAACTACTCCGGACGGTATATCTTTTGTTACAACACTTCCTGCACCTATAATACTTCCGTCGCCTATCTCTACACCACCGCATATAGTAGAGTTAGCACCTATCCATACATTATTCCCTATTCTGACAGGATTTGATGTTCCAATCCCGGCAGCACGCTGTTTTGCATCAATAGCATGCCCAGCACAGGCAATACACACTCCCGGTGCAATAAATGCATTCTCACCTATATATACGGGTGATGTGTCCAATATTACACAATTATAATTAATAACCGTTAATCCGCTCGTGTGAATATTAAAACCGTAATCACAATGGAAATTCGGTTCAATAAATGTCAGCGGATGACAATCACCAAAAAGTTCTTTTAATATTTCTGCTCGTTTCTCTTCTTCAGCCGGACTTGTTCGATTATATTCCCAGCACAGTGTTTTTGCCTTTTTCTGTAACTCATTCGGCATATCCCTATGAGCCGAGCAATATCCTTGTTCACGTTTCATTACATCTAAAATATCCATTATAAAACTCCCTCCACAGCTATCCGATTATCTTTTCAAATAACACAGTTCTATTTTTCATAGAAATTTTACCAACCCTGTAACCATACTCCTCCAACTCTTTTTTATATGTTAGAAAAGAATGGTCTATCGGTATTCCTGCTATATTTTCTATTTCCGAATATGCAAGCTTAAAGCTGTTTGTGCCGTTTTCCTTTATCCATTTCCATAACTGTTCATATTTACTCATACAAAGTCACCTCGCCTTTTTCTTTCTCGGTGCCGGCAGCTAATCATACATTTGATTAAATAAATCCACAAGAAACTCTCTGTTCTCCATATCTTCAACCATCAGCATTTCCTTTGAGTCTATTTTTTCTTAGTTCTTAGTCCCTGATTATTAGTTACCTGTTACTGCAAATCAAAATCATCATCTGTACACTTACGGATGATATGCTTAGTCTTATCAACCGGCAGCGGAGCATTCTCTTCATTGAAGTATTCGATATTTACTACTTCTACAACCTCCTCATGATTATTTTTTCCTGCCGGAACAATGACAAAATCACCAACTTCGATACTGTCATCATACGTCAAATAATAATAACTCTTGTATCCTTCATTAAATGCGACGCTGCAGAAAATGTATTCTGATTGACGGCGTTTCACCTTACCATAAACCGATGGGTCAAGAATTTCTCCCTGCCCATAAAAATGAATAAAACCGAACACCTTTTTTGCAAAATTCGCAAAATCATCCGGCAGACCATTTTTATCGTAGCTGCCTTCAATGACACGCTGTGGACTTTTCTTATAATTTATAGTAATTTTATAATCCTTCGTTTCATTTGGAGTTTCAATTACGTCAACCGGATTACCTTCTATATGCGAGAATAAATCCTTTGCATCAAAATTTTCAAGCAGACTTACAATATCATCCTCAATCTCATATTTACGAGATACTTTACATCCTCTCCCTATATTTTGAATATGCTCAAGTGTTTCTGTTTCTCTATCAATAATCAGATGTTCGTTGTAATCCCAAGTGACAAATTCCCAGGCTGCACCCTCCGGTTTTTCTCTTGGCTTAATTTTTGTCACTCTATGATAATCCAATATAATCTTTGTAATTATATCCGGTTTATTGTTACCATCAAATACAAATAAATCATCCATACCAACGGTTTCCCGAACAAGGTCAGACAAATCCATTCCCTCGTAATCAAAATCAGCACACAATGACCCACGGAATTTATAAATCTTGCCATCGGTATTGGTAAGTTCCATCACCCAATCCCCAGTATCGTTGGCAAAAATTTCATCATAGCCATTACCGAAATAATCTGCAATAGCACCAAATAATTTATCTGTGTCTGCTTTTTCGATTTTGAAATTACGATTCCGTGCCTTTTTTTCTCCACCGTATCCGAAGTTGTATCCGGAAAACCATATGCATCCTTCATCATTGATGGTAAGGTGTTGTTCTGTTTCCTTGGTCGGTTCCGGCATAGAACCATAGCAGGTATTGTTCGATATGATACTCATCTTTTTCAATGTGCCTTGGAATATAAAAGGATTTTCTCCTGAAAGTAAAGCCAATCGACTAAGCGCTAAAATAAACCAAGCACGATTTTTCGGTTCTAAAATTTCCGCACCATTGTATGCCAAATGGTTAAAATATCTCCACCGAGAATAAATAGCGGATCCCAGCAAAGGAATATCTGTAACATCATCAATAATTCTATCTAATGCCTCATGATTACTTGCTGCCTGCCCATATTTTTCTGAAAAGGCATGACCACAGTCCATCTCAAATCCGAGAGCAGCACAATCATCCGCCATAAAATGGTCAACTAATTCTATATAGTTGATGTTTTGGTCTCGAAATTTATCACACCAATTAACAGCAAAATCATGTATTTCTTTCATCTCTGCCACTGCAGCACTCCTCCAATCTTTAATTATCGTTGTATCCGTTTCTGATGGTATCCAAGCATTTTTTCCAATATTGCTCACGTTCCAGTATTTTTATCGGATCATACGATAAACCAAAATACTCAAGCAATGTATAGGTAAAATACTTTTCAAAATACTCGGAACCCTTTTGTTCATACAAAGCAATCAATTTCTTGTTTCCACCATGTTTTGAATCAAGGTAGTTACCCCATCTTTGGGCAACACCTTCTTCACCTGTGGCAGAGCCTATATATAGTTTTCCGGTGTGAGTGTCAGTCAGACAGTAAACCCCCGTTATTTTCTTCAATGCTTCATAATATGTAGGCAATATTCTTCCGTTGAAAATATCAGCCAAACGATAATAAGGAAGATGTACCCTGTCATAACCTTCAAAGTTTTCGCCACTGTATAGGCATGACAATATTTCTTTTACACTCGCCTGTTCAAGATACTTACTGAGGTTGAATACATACCTTGAAAAAGTGTGACCTTTTCTGCATTTAATAATCAGTCTTCCGAACAACGGCACAAATCTCTCCAACACATTTACTGTTGCACGCTTATCAGTGGGAACATCCACAATCTCTGCTGCGGAAATCAACAACCATTCATCGTCATTCATTCTTGCAAAGCTGAACACCCACTGCCCGGGATAGAAATTATGCTGTTTTCAATTTCTTCCTTCGTAAGATTTAAAACATTATTCAATGGTAAATCCATAATCTCGCCCCTTTCAGCTGTGACTCTATATTTCCAGTACATTCATAAAAACTCTACTTCTAATGTGCCTGTAGCATTTTTCCCAAGCTGACATATACATTTGTGGTATCAAATGGTGATACTTTGCTTGTGTTTCTCCCACTGTTTTTCCTCCTAATGAACAAAATTTGCAGAAAAACTATTTTTGTGTTTCTATTTCTTTGCATTTTCCTCTAATTCCAACATGTACTTATCAAAATCAGACATAAATAATCTATCCTGAACAACGCGATATTTTTCAAATTCAGTTTCAGCATGAATCTTTGCAATTTCAGCTGACACCTTACCTGCATCCTGTAAAATACCATAATCAAACATTTCAATAAAGCTATTAAGTCTTTTCTCCCAGTCCTGCATAGTAAGAGGAATATGCCTTAATGTCATGTTCTCAGCAAAATCCAGGTATGCAGTGACCATACGATTCAGCTGCTTCATTTCATTTTGACTCAAGTAATTCTTAGCAACTGTAACATCACTTCTCTTAATCTTTCCTTCCGGAGCATCTGCCCAAGTAGTTAATCCCATATGCTCTTTTGCGTGATCTGCTCTTTCCACAATCAACTCAGCTGCCGTATGTCCATGAACTGCGTAATGCATTTTATTTTGAACTGTCGCATAAAATCTTCTCGTCGTTGCAGAATTTTTATCATAATCAATAGCTGTAGCATACAGATCGGTTATCTTCTGATAGAACTTTCTTTCGCTTGCACGAATCTCACGGATGCGCTCTAACTGCTCATCGAAATATTTTTCAGTCAGATACGTCCCGCGTTTCAGACGTTCATCATCCATAACCCAGCCTTTGATGGTATAATCCTTGACGATGCTATTGGCCCACTTGCGAAACTGTACTGCTCGCTCATTATTAACCTTGAATCCAACCGCAATAATCATTTGAAGATTATAATGCTTTGTATCACGAGTCACCTGACGTGAACCTTCCGTTTGAACTATCCGGAAATTCCGGATAGTTGAATCTTCCTCAAGCTCTGAGTCGGAATAAATCTTCTTAATATGATCATTGATTGTACGAACATCTACATCATACAATGTTGCCATCATCTTCTGTGTTAGCCATATATTCTCATCCTCATAACGCATTTCTACGCTGTCCTGTTGGTCGCCAACAGAGGCAACATAAGTTAAATATTCCGCT